>NZ_JAMXOT010000168.1 GCF_024220515.1 Oscillatoria sp. HE19RPO | reverse complement strand
AAGTGTTCTTGATTGTGAGGACCCCACCCTAACCCTCCCCTTGGCAAGGGGAGGGGACCGGAAGTGTTCTTGATTGTGAGGACCCCACCCTAACCCTCCCCTTGGCAAGGGGAGGGGACCGGAAGTGTTCTTGATTGTGATGACTGATGCTAAATTTTATGAGTAAAGTTTCTTAGCCCGCAGAGGCGGGCTTTGTTTGATGACCTTTCCGCTTTGATGGGGATTTACAATAAACCATCGAGTTCTAATTCCTCGATGATTTGTAATCCGCGAGGGTCTCCGACTCGGAGTAAGGAGGCTTTGGCATCTTCCCGAACCCCCATGTCTTCGTCTTCTTCTAGGACTTCGATTAGGGAGTCGATCGCCCCGGCATACACCACATTCGAGGGGAGTTCGCGGCAGAGTTGCCCGATCGCCCAGGCGCAGTTACTTCGGACTGCGGCAATGGGGTCGGTTCGCAGGCTGTAAATGAGGGGGGGAATGGCCGAAATAACGAGCTCGTAGCCGACATTCGCCAGTTGACCTAGGGAACTGGCAGCCCAGAGGCGGACGGCGGAAATGTCGGTTTTCAGGGCTTCGAGGAGGGGTTCGAGGGCGCGGCGATCGGCACAATTTCCCAATGCCCAAACGACACCCTTTCTAACGTAGCCGTTCCAATCCAAATTTAGCCGGTCGATTAAGGGTTCGACGGCATCGGGACTGGTATTGCGTCCAAGGGCGTAGGCGGCACTCACCCGCACGAGGGGGCAAGGGTCGCTCAACAGTTGGATCAGGTGGGGGATGGCGCGTTCATCCTGGATTTCACAGAATGCCCGCGTCGCGATCATTCGCTGTTCGGGAACAGATGACGCTAACAATAGCAACATTTTCTCAGGATCCGGCTTGGGGGCAGGTGCCTCATCCAAATGATCCAGAGGGCTATCTAGCTCATCATCGAGATTTAGTGCGCTTAGGTCACGGTCGTACATAAACCGTATTTTACCATAAATGTCATTTATCCTTAACAGGCAAGGAAAGGGGTTTTGGGAGGATGGGAGAGATGGGGAGGATGGGGAGGATGGGGGAGATTGTTTGTAGTAACGACTTCAGTCGTTGCTCTCGTGTTATGGCTAAAGCCATAACACGAGCAATTGTAGGCTCTACCACCTGCCTGTTTGGGGACTAGAGCTTAAAGCCGCTCATGGTGCGTGTCATGGCGATCGCCATGACACGAGAGCAACGACTGAAGTCGTTACTACAAACAATCTCCCCCATCCTCCCCATCCTCCCCATCCTCCCCATCTCTCCCATCTCCCCCATCCTCCCGAAACCCCCATCCTCCTCAAACGATGTTTTCAAAAAAAATAGAGGCACTGCTGTGCCTCTGGGGATGGCGAGTTAGGCTGATTTAGCCTGAACTGCCAGTTGCTCTAACATATAAGGTTAGAGTCTAGTCAATAGAATCGGCTGTCCGTTCTAGGGCTTTACCGGAACGATCCAGGTCGGTCTTCACTTTAGATTTAACCGCGTCGGTGGCGTTTTCTGCGGTGTTTTGGGCTTTATTGCCGAGTTTATCTGCTTCCCGGGCTGCTTTTTGAGCACCTTTGTTAATCGTGTTTCGGGTATTTTCAGCGGCAGTTTCCCCAGTTTCTTCGGCTAAATTGGCCCCGGCTTTGGCGTGTTTGCCCAGTTCGTCTGCGGCATTTTCAGCGCGATCGCCAATTTTAGAGACTTGTCCGGGGACTTCTTCGAGGATCTCGCCAAGGTCTTTGTCCGGATAGGTCCGGGAATCGTCTTTAATCCGACGTTCGGCGCTATCTCTGAGGGCTTTGGCTTTGGATTCAGCGCGGTTCGTCGCCTCTTGTCGGGGGTCCGTATCTGGATACTCGTTCATCCCCCCTTCATAGGTGGAGTTGACGTACTTGGAGGGCATTTCTTCTCTCACCTGGTCCGAAGTTTTGGCCATGACAGACGGGGTATTGCTACAAGCAGTCCCGACGAAGAGTAGCAGTCCAGCCATCATTCCGGTTAAAATTTGTCGAAGGCTAATATTTTTCAGCCAATTAATCATCTGTTTCATACAAAACTCCTTTGAATTTGAGTAGCATTGTTGCCGCTTTTTGCCTTACATTTCATGGGGTAAAAGCGGCTGTTGCATACTTCTATGATTGTTATTTTGAGAAAGTTAAATTTTCCTCAATGACTTCCAGCTTAGAGTGCCAGTGGCGATCGCAACCTCTACCGAAAGTATCATTTTTTACCGATTTCCCCAAGGCTGCAAAAGTAGCGACAATCCATTGCCCGATTGCTAAATCGCTAGTCGGATGAATCAAAAAATTTACCCTTTTGGGGGGATGTCACTAGCCTCCCGTAATGAATAACCGTCAGCTTGAGCAACATGAAGCTTGGAGGTCATTACACCAACTGTCAAATTCCTGCAAGCTTCACTATATAGCCTTGATGTTGCGTACCGTTTGTTATAAAGAAGAGGCTAGAACCGTTGATGTTTACTAGACCTCTTGCAAAAAAAGGATTGATCCCCCCAACCCCCCTTAAGAAGGGGGGCTTTAAAGAATTTTGCAAGAGGTCTACTGTTTCGGTGGCGATTTCACTGGGTTAGACCCAGACGCTAGAAGGGTTGGCCGTTTCGATGAGAATGCGTTCGACTTGAACCGGGGTTAAATTCGGATTCGCTTGCAACATCAAGGCAACCACGCCAGAAAGATATGGCGCAGCCATTGAGGTGCCATCTAAGGTAAAATAGTTCTGATTAGGGGTGGTGGAACGGATGCCGACTCCGGGTGACACCAGGAAAGGATAAGGACCAAAGGCGGAACCTGCTGGATTGGAGAAGGGGGCGACTCGGAGATCGCGATCGACTGCACCCACGGCAATTCCCAGTCCTGCGGTGGCGCGAATGGCCGGATCTGCCGGTTGAGTTGCCCTTGCGGATCCTTCATTTCCCGAGGCAAAGACGGCGACGACTCCGCGATCGCGTGCAAAGCGCAAGGCTTCAGCAATCCGTTCGGTAGGCGGTTCTCCGGGCAAATTCCCTAAGCTCAAATTCAAGATCTGTGCACCATTCTCCACGGCATAGCGAATTCCGTTTGCTACAGCGATTTCAAATTGGTCGAAGGACTGGCGAGCGTCCAGAACACGCACCGGCATTAATGTCGCATTGTATGCCACGCCGGTCACATCAAACGGAATTCCCCCATTGAAAATCCCATCAATTCCATTTCTCTGTGCACCAATAATCCCCGCTAGGTGGGTGGCGTGACGGTCGGTTGAGTAAGAAAAGGAGGGATTCCCATCCCCATCCACGAAATCATAGCCGTGAAAGTCATCAATCAACCCATTGCCATCATTATCTACCCCGTCGCCGATAATTTCACCCACATTCACCCAGAGATTCCCCTGGAGGTCCCGATGAGTGAGATCGATTCCCGTATCCAAAACCGCGACAACGACGCCCTCGCCGGTATATCCTTGATTCCAAACCGCAGGTGCATTGATCGCATCTAAGGCATAATTATTGGCGATGGGATTGGTAACTTGGGGAAACGGAGTCGGTTCTCCCAGGACCCGCGCCACGGCAGCACCAGCATCCACTAACCCAAACCCAAAGTTCGGGTCAAACATCGGGGGTGGGAGGTCCAGAACCCGGGTTTCTGACGCCGTGGCGTTATCCGGGGAGAGACTCAGGTGATAATTCGTCTCTCCTTCTACAGGTTTGACCCAGACGGAATAGGTTCCGGGTTCTAAGGCACTTTGGGTAATTGTTTCCGGTTGATTGCCTGGGGTGATAGATTCGGCGAGAATTTGGGCGGTTTCCGGGGAGTCCTCAACTAAAAATAAGTCTACATCAGCGGTTAATCCATTCAGTTCGATCTGAACTGGGGTGGTTGTCTCTAGGGTGAATTGGTAAATGTCTGCGGCGTTGTTGGATGCTAAGACGTTACTCAGGAGGATGTCTGAGGAGAGGACCCCGAGGTTCTGGGGGTATAAGTCCTGGTTTCCGGTCAGGTTGGGGTAGGAGTTGGATAGCGCAAGGGTCGCCAGACTCAGATGATAGGATGTTTCTTCGTTGGGGGCAGCGATCGCCAAGGAGTAATCCCCCGGATTTAAGACCCGATTCAGGAGTTTGGCGCGGGTTCCCGGTTCTGTATCTGAGGCGATCGCCTCGGTGAAGTCGAAGACTCGGTCGCCGTTGTCATCCTGATACAGAGTGAGTTCAATCTCATCACTCAGTCTACTCAGGAGTAAACTCACTTGACTGGGGCTATCTACGCGAAACCGATACTGTTGCAAGGAGGTTTCTGGGGAAGTCGCCCCGGTTAGGTTTCGGGTCCCCAGTACCCCCAGTTCCAGGGTTTCGTTGAGGGCGAGGGGTAAGTTATTTTCTGTTGCGGCACGTCCCTCGGATGCGCCAAATCGGAGGTAATGTTCCACCGCACTGATTTTTCCTGTTCTCACGAATGCAGCAACATCAGGATGATGGGTTAAATAAAAGGTCGCATCAAAGTTCGGTCCAGGAGACCGTCCCTCCTGTTGTCCCGACTTGACAAAATGTTCGTAAGCGGTGAGTAAATCCCCTGTGACTGCGGTAGCAATATCCGGGTTGCGATCGAGATAAATATCCGTAAAAAATTCTGTGATCGGATCGCGATTTTCAAATTGCCCCGCATCAATGAAGTGTTGTAGGGCCGTAGTTTCTCCCCCACTCACTGCCGTCCTGACATCGGGATATAAAGCTAAATAAAAATCAGGGTCAAACCAAGCGCTGGGTTGGCGATTTTCAAATTGACCCGCATCGATAAAGTGTTGTAATCCACTGGGGAAAATCCCCGCACTAACGGCTGCCATCACGTCGGGATTGTGGCTGAGGTAATAGCTTTCGTTAAATAAGCTGGTGGCGTCTAACACAATCTACTTTTCTCGTCTAAGCAACAGGGTCCTGTTTTTGGCGATTGCTCGCTTTCAGGGGTTTGAATCGGGCGATCGCTGAATTAGCAGTTCGCCCTAATCTTACTAATCTTATCATATTTTTCTTTGGCAGAAGTGACACAATTTCGGGATGCTAACTCTCGATTGTAGGGGCAGTCAATAAACTGCCCCTAAAGATTGGGTTGCCTTCCCCAGGATGAGGGTGAAGTCCGGATTAAGTTAATTCGCTCCTAAATTGTGGCAAAATGTAGTCTTCTGCAGCGCCGTAGTTAACAGCCCAACCGAGATCTCTTAAGGAGGCGATGGTTAAGGCACTGGTGACTTGCTGCTCATTGGGATGTCCAGCTTCTACCCCAATTTCGTTGTCAAAGGTGGGATTTTTGCGCCAGTGACCCAAGTCAGACCCTTCCCCCACGTTAACGGTGAGTTCGACTGGAGTGGGAAGGAATGTACCGCGCATTTCTCCATATACCTGTCCAGCAAAGGTATTGGCATCGTATAAACCCTGTGTAGAATCAGCGATTAGGTTCTTGTCTGGCCATAACGTGCCGAATCCGACAACGTGAGTGAGTTCGTGAACCATTGTATCGTATAGGTAGCGGGGATGGTCCAGAAGGTCACTCTGAGGGTTGGTGTTGAAGACTACTTCACCGTGGATTGGGATGGGGGCTGTTTCCAGGCGTCGCACTCTAGTCGGTCCGGCGGATGCGACGAATCCCGGTCCGAAATCCCCAGATTCGATATCGACAGTGATGGTATGGGGAGCATTAAAGGGACTTTGGGTAACCAGTTGTTCGATGCGATCGGCAGCTTTGCGGATGGTATGCCGATGGGAATCCGTAAGGGTTTCGGTACCGGGTCCGAAATTGAGTTCCAGGGAAAAGGCTTGCGGGTCCGTGGGGCTAGGGGTAAAGTTACTGTTGAGGGTGTAATTGGCGGTGTTGTGATTGAAGGCGATCGCCTGGAGGGTATAAGTGCCTGGATCTAAAAATTGGCGGATGGATTCATCAGTGGGACCGCGATTGGGTTGCCATGGGATGATTTCGATTTCTTCAGTATCGATCATGCCATTAGCATTGCGATCAGCGACTGGATCAATGATGCCATTGCCGTTGAAATCTCGAACTAGGCGTAAGTCGGCATCTCCCGTCAAGTTTGTCAGTTCAGCGGTGAAAATCCCGGAGTGAGCAAGGGTGAAGCGATAGAAGTCTTCGGGATTGTTGGCACTCACTTGTCCGACAACGGTCTGATTCGGTTGAAACCCAAGGGTGCGATCGCTGGTTTCTAATCCGGCGATCGCAATGGGAATGGCGGTAGCGAGAGTATCCCCAGGACCGGGTTCCGGGTTGATGGGTTCTGCTGTCTGTAAGGGATTTTCAGGATTGCCCGTTAAGCTGGGGGTCGAGTGAGAGTTGCCGCCATTCCAATCGGTGAGGCGATCGCGGGTGACGGAGAGAACCGGGTAATCATCGGTCAGAAAGTCGGTATCTGCCGGATTAGGGGATTCTGTCCTCCTCACTTGGAGCATTTGCAGCCCGAGGGTTTCCAGGGGGTCTGTGGGCGGGTGAGATTGCCGTGAGAACTCTGGGAAAAACCGGGTGAAGTCTTCCAGAATGGCAGTTTCCCGAAGGGATAATTCTGGGGGAATAGATTCAGGGTTCTGTAAGGCACTGGGTTGACTGGGATGGACTCCGGGTGCGATCGCCCCCGGGAAATCTTCATTGAATGGATCCGAAGCAATCCCGGTGAAGGGTTCGCTATGTTGGCCGAGGGCAGACTTCGGGTGAAATAACTCACTACTTTCTAACATGAGGCAAAGTTTTGAAGCAATGTAGAACAAAATTCAAATCAATCTGAACCGATATTTTGACAGCACAATCGGCCACCGAAATGCGGATAACCGCCGATCGGCTCATATCTTGAGTCAGAATTTTTCGGGGTCACCGGGCTAAACAGCGATCGCCCTTTGAGTTTCCCCAATTTGGGGAGGCAAATAGGGCCAACCCGTTCACCCGTTGGGTCCGGTTTAAATCCAAGATTACTCTCTCAAAATGAGAAATTTAATCGAGATAAACCAGCATTAAGCTATCATTGAACCCGTTGATTTAGAGAGAGTAAAATCCTTGCTCCTGTGCTGTTTCTTTAAATACTCTGTTGCCACAAAAAAGCTTCTCCCTCTCAAGACTTACGCTGATTTTACTGGATGATACCGGAGAATAGCCGGGTTTTTCTAGTGGGTATAAAGAATTTTTATTCAAACCACAGACCCCTTTAACAAACTTCAAGTTTAGATAGACTGAGCGGACTGAATGGCTACATCTTTTCAGTCAGTGGGCTAAAATTCAACTCCTTAAATGAATTGGCGATCGCCCTAAACTGTTTCTGGTTCCAGAGTACCCCCAATCTGAGCTAAAATAATCACCTAGATTAAAAAAATATTGAAAAACAAGCAAAATATCCCTCTGCGAGGGGATTGACAGATCAAGCAGAACCCGGAAACCCAGCCTCCTGGTTACTTAATTTATCCCTTGAAAAAAGTCCCAATCAATCCTGAACCCATCTGGTGGTGGGACCAATAACCGGATTTAAGGGTCCTCCAAAAATTAAAATCTTGCCAATAGAATTGCTCGGGTTCTTTGTCCGACAAATTTAGAGGGGCGCGACCCAGCGAATTGGAGGCAATAGAGTAAATCAGAAAATCTAAACCTCTGGAAGTGTTCAAAAGAATAAACATCAACAATCTGCATAACACGGCCAGAATAAAAGCCTCTCAAAAGCTGGAAACCTTGCTTTTGAGAGGCTTTTATGCTGGATAAACTAGGCGGATTGTAGCGTCTTATGTAGACAGAGTTAGACTGTAATTTGTATTCACACCCTGGAACCCAGGAGAGACTAGAACTAAGTAATCCCCGGGTGTTAAGGTGCGACTGAGCGCTTCTGGTGTTGTCCCACTTTGAATGGATTGAGCAATCAAGTTCCCTTGCTCGACTGCCCCATTATTATTCACCGTTTGATACAGTCTTAAGTCTGCATCATCATTGAGACCCGTGAGTAATAAATTAACGTTTCTCACATCATTGAGGACAAACCGGAAATAGTCTTGCGGGTCCGGATCCCCCACAAACTCATCGATTCGGCGCGTCCCAGACAAAATCCCCAGATTAGTCGCAGTATTCGCGCTATTCCCCCCAATATCTCCAGTGACTGGGGTAGCAATCAAATTCAAATTGTACGGCGTTTCAGCCCCAGCAACCCCTTGGGAAACATTCACAAAATAGTTACCTGATGTGAAAAATCCCGTGATAGAATCTTGCAGGGTTCCCGGTTGTGTGGACAAGCCAACCCGTTCCGTGGCATTGACAGTTCCATCATTATTACTATCAAAAAAGAGTTCTAAATTGGCATCTTGAGTCATGCCATTGATGACCACATTTAAGTTAGTGGGTCCACTCAAGTTAAAGCGGTAGTAGTCATTCGGATTGGTACTCGAAATTGACTGATTAAAAATTTGAGTTCCCGTGAGTACCCCGGCATTTAACGCCGTTTCCGGGGTGTTCCCAGGTCCTACTGGGACAGGAGGTGGTGGCGGAGGAGGTAACGGTGGCAGGGGTGTTCCTCCGGGAGTCGCAATCCGTCCTTCTTGTATTCCATTGGATAAATAATGTTCAAATGCCTGCCGGAAGTTGAACCCAAATGCTTGCTGTAAATCTGGATTAGCGCCTAAATAGAAGCGAACATTAAAGTTGGGAGAGGAAGTCCGTCCTTCATTCACCCCAATAAATTGAAAGTGTTCGACTAACTGCCGGTTATTTAATTGTTGTAAGTCTGGGTTGACCGTTCGGTAAAAGTTGGGATCGAAGGCGATCGCAGAAGCACGACCCTCGTTAATCCCAAAGTTTTGGTAATGATTCAACAGGGCTTCACTCCCCACAACCCCTGCCGACGTCAGCCCAGGATTGGCACTGGCATAAAAAGCTGGATTGAAAACTAATGAAAAGGGGCGATTTTCTCGGACCCCAAAGTTAGAAAGATGATCGTAAAGTTGCCTGCGGGTCGTCAACCCAGCAGCAGTTAACCCGGGATTATTCCGCCGGTAAAAGTCTAAATCCACTACGGGGGAAAATACCCGTCCTTCATTTAGACCAAAATTTACTAAATGGTCCAAAGCTTGCTGATTATTTAATCCTCGCAAATCTGGATTAACAGCGCGATAAAAATCCGCATCCAATAAGTTGATTGCCATAATTTACCTCACCCTATTTGGGCGTTACATTTCGTGGGTTACATTTCGTGGAGCGTCTAGGGGTTTATTTGATTGTAAAACCTTGAGCTAGACTCATTGTTAAAAGGGGCATCAATATTTAATTATGATTGATTTTACCAGATTCTGTCAACCGAAATCAAAAATAAATCTTAATTTTTCTATAATTTTCCTCTCCCACCCTTCATTTAAACTCTTGCCTCGCAAAGATTTCAGGGATTTTTACCGACTCTATCCAGATAAAAATCAATCCTCAAAAGGGGTTAATTTGCTTCCCCATCGGTCAAGACAGACTGATTTGAGCTGGCATCCATCCCCACTAGAGTATGATATAGCCGTCCTAAATCAATTGCCTCATTCTGGAAGAAGGCAATGCCGGAGTTTCCTCATTCTCGATTTCAGGAAGGATTTGAAATCAAACTATAAATTGATAAAATTAAGGGAAACACCGGAATTACTTGAGTCTGGGTTAACCGAAAGGGAAGAGAGAGTTTCAGAAATCACGATGACCGATAGAGATTTAATCGCTGAAACCCTGAATGATTCAGCCCCCGACTCTGGAGAAAACCCATCGCGTTCAAGCCTGATTTCTGCCGGTCATGGAAGTTATTCCACCCCTTCAAATATCCCGGGATTTGGATAGGGTTTCATGAGGGTTGAGGTCGATCGCATTCATGACATTCACCACCTGAGCGATCGCCGATGCTTGCTGTTGCGCGGTGAGGGCAATATTTTGATTGTTAACAAAAATCTTGTCGATCGCTTGAGCAACCCCATCAAATGCCTCAGCCATTTCTTGAACGATCGCCACCCCAGTTTGTACCGTTTCGAGACCCTCTTCCGTTACCATCACCGTAGAGGAGACTGCCGCCTGGATATCATTAATTAAATTACTAATCTTTTGTGCGAGTACCTTACTTTGGTCCGCTAAAGACCGAATTTCGCTGGCAACCACCCCAAATCCCTTCCCTTGCTCCCCCGCACGACTCGCTTCGATCGCCGCATTCAACGCCAGAATATTGGTCTGAGTGGCTAAATGACTGACCAACCGAGAAATATCCCCAATTTGCGCCGCTTGCTGTTGAGTGCGGGTAATCTCAGCAGCGATCGCGCCTACCTTCTGCTCTAACGTATTCATCCCGGTTTGAGTCCGTTCCACCGCCGCCTTTCCCCCAGATGAAAGCGATCGCGATCGATGAGCTTGAGCATCTGCCGCCTTGGCTTGCTCTGCCGTAGCACTGGCTGACACCTCCAATTCATTCATCGTTGCTCTAATTTGAGAAAAAGCGCTTGCCAACTCCGTAGACAGAGTTTTTTGCATCTTCGCCCGGTATTCTAGGGATTCAAATGCCTCTTTCAGTCCAGTTTCTGCTTGAAGTCGCTGGATATCGATATGTCCCAGGGTCCAGGCATTCCACCAAATCAACCCGGAAAAAACCATCACATTTAATATCCCCAGGAGCGAAATGCCCATTTCCGCCGTGTATAACTCTCCCCGCCAGCCGATTAAAATGATCCAACATAACAACGGAGGGATACCAATCGCTGCCGGATAAAACCTTCTTGCCATCAATCCCCCGGCAGTGGGACTGGCGATCGGGGCCATAATTCCCGCATCAAGACGCGCAAACAGCATCGCCAAGCACAGCACGATAAATCCCACCGCCGTATGCAATGCCATCGCGGTAAACGCTTTATCTAAGCGATAAAAAAAGGCATTGCCATACAAATAACCCAAAAACCCAAAAAATGCAATTAAAAATCCTAAAATCGTCAAACATTGTGCCGCCAAATAGTTCGGTCTAGGAATACAAATCAGCACCAAAGCCGAACCCAATAACAGAAAATTCAAGGCGCTATTGGGTGCCATCCGTCCGGGAGTCGCCGTCGCCACAGCATCCACAGATTCTTTAAAAAACAGTTCATCAATGCCTAAATTTACGCCAAACCCATACTGCATCAAAGTCAACAGCCCTACAGCCACAACCAAGAGGGCGCAAATTAAAGCAGTCCGCCTACTCTGAGTGTCTCTGGACCCACGATGCCACAAGCTAATACAAGTTCCTCCCAAGATAAAACCAATCGCGGTATTAGCTTTCATGGTCACTAATCCCGGGAAGACACTTTTGAGGGTGGGGATATCAAACATCCATCCTAAGATGACCATACAGCCAATCAAAATAACGGTAATGCTGGCTATCCGAGAAATGGATACCAGAACCGATCGCTCATTAGCAGCAAATGGAATCTGTGGAATCTGACGGGACTGTTCATACATGGACTTTTTTACCTAAATCAGGGGGGTGAAAGCAGCCGAATCATTCGGGAATAATTGCTGGGTGAGTTTTAATGAAACCGCCGCAGCGTTGGCCCTGTTATATCAGAACCGATTATTTGGCGTCAATAAATTGTAACTAAATAGTCTAAAAATTTTAGCGGATTTGAGTTGATTAAATAGAAATTAAACGGGCCTAGTCTGTCGGATTGATTTGACTCGGGCTAGTTTTTAACCGAGTCCGCTCAACCCAGGAAGTCTAAGGATTGGGATTAACCCCAATTTGAGATTAGTGTTTAATTTTAAACCAGTCACCTCGTCAATTCCCTCGGGAACGGGATGCGGGGATCTCGGAGAGTTGCCTCTTTTAAGGGGTGAGTGCATCCTGACAGGATGCCTGGGTTGTGACGCCCAAAAGCCTTGCTAGTCTAGCATCCCTTGCTCCCGCAGCGAAACCAGGCGGGTCAAAAAAGGGATGCTGGATCTCAGTCTTGACGAGCCAGGGGAGAGAATCACAGGCCAAACCTTCCATTCAGGTGTTACCCTGGAAACGGTTAACCCGAACCGAGGGAGTATTTTTTTCAGAGTTCGGAGCCAATCACGCCACTTCTTCCTATTAAGAGCGTAGAGCGATCGCCAATGAACGAGCTGGATCAATACTATCGAGAACTGGGGTTAGAGCCTGGAGCATCACTAGAGGAAGTGAACCAGGCGTATAAAGATTTGGCGTTTATTTGGCATCCCGATCGCATACCCAAAGATAATGCCCGTTTGGTTTCCAAAGCCCAAGATAAATTAAAACAAATTAACGAAGCCCGCGATCGCCTGCGCTCAACTCCCAAAAACCCCCACCCCAGCAATCGGCCCTCCTCAGGATATCAAACCCACAAATCCAGCGCCGGTTACACCTATTCCAATCCTCCCCATCCAGGCGATCGGACCAGTTCTCATGCTCAGGGTCAGGGTCACTGGCGATCGCACAAACCGCACAATCCCGACCTAACCGGAGCCGACTTGCGGGGTCAAAACCTGCGGGAAAAAGACCTATCCGGCAGAAATTTAAGCCATGCGAACCTCAGTCAAGCTGACCTGAGTGATGGCTTTTTACACAAAATTAATTTATCCGGAGCCAACTTGCAAGGAGCCAACTTATTCCGCGCCAATTTATTGCAAGCCAATCTCACCTATGCCAACTTACAAAATGTTAATTTAATCGGAGCCGATTTAAGCGGAGCCGATTTAACCGGCGCTGACCTACGCGGCGCTAAAATGGGTACAAAAGACCGCCTCTTCGTCAAGCTAATCGGCACCAAATTAACCGGAGCCATCATGCCAGACGGTCGCATCCACGAATAATCAATATGCTTTCTTTCTTAAATTCGTAGTAACCTGGACCGTGAAAAGTTCTGTATAACCCCAAGTCCGTCGCTCTATGGGCCTCAAAAAAAATGGACCGGCATAAAACCCGTCCATAAGTCATACGGCTAAAGAGTCTAAGCTTAACCCGTGTTATACCCAATCCGGTTGGTAATAGTCGGTTTTCCCTTTGACATCGGTTAGTCCCTCGGCAAACTGCATTAAGGTCACCAAAGCGCTCATAGGCCGGAGACCGGGCTAACTGACCACAGTTCGGGTAAAGCTCAAGAAAGTCTGGATCGGTGTAGAGTCTTCCTAACTTCTTCATACATGATTCTTGAGGATGAAGGGTCATGATTCACTCCATAAATTAGGAGAGAAAGAGGGTAGGGTCCCTAAACCGCCATGAGTTTTTCTTGGGTACTATTTTAACGGGCCTCTCCTGGGTAAATAGGAGGTCAGACCCCCTATGTTATTAGCCAACAGAATCCTCAAAGGTGCGGATTTTTATTTGGGAATCTAAATCCTTAAAGACAATTGTTCTGGGGGTGGATTGTAACCGAAATGCCGCCAAGCGGCTGGGGTGGCGGTTCTGCCGCGATGGGTGCGATTCAAATAGCCGATTTGCAATAAATAAGGCTCATAAACCTCCTCAATGGTTTGAGAATCCTCTCCGGTTGCCGCAGCGAGGGTTTCCAATCCCACGGGGCCGCCGTTGAAGTTTTCAATCAACATTTTTAATAAACGTTGGTCGGTCCAATCCAGACCGATCGGGTCTACGTTAAACAATTCTAAGGCTAGATTGGCGACGGAGGCGTTAATATCTCCGCATTCCTTGACTTGGGCGTAGTCGCGCACTCGTTTGAGCAGGCGGTTGGCGATGCGGGGAGTTCCCCTAGAACGACGGGCAATTTCTTCGCATCCATCCGGGGTGATGGGGGTTTGCAGGAGTTCGGCAGTGCGTTGAACGATCGCCGTTAATTCATCCACCTCGTAGAAGCGCAACCGTTGAATCAACCCAAAGCGATCGCGCAGGGGGGAGGAGAGATTGCCAATGCGGGTGGTGGCTCCCACCAGGGTAAACCGTTGCAGGGGAATACTCCGAGTTCTGGCACTTTGTCCTTTGCCAATAGTAATATCCACTCGAAAATCTTCCAATGCCGGATAGAGAATTTCTTCACTCATCCGACTCAGGCGATGAATTTCATCGATGAACAGCACATCCCCCGGTTGCAGATTCACCAGTAACCCGACGATATCTCGGGGGCGTTCTAAAGCAGGGGCTGAGGTGATTTTACAGCCCACTTTCATTTCGCTAGATAAAATCAGGGCCATTGTGGTTTTACCCAAACCCGGGGGACCATAGAGTAATAAATGATCCAGGGCTTCCGATCGCGATTGGGCCGCTTTGATGGCAATATCCAGGACTTCTTTCAGGTCTTTTTGTCCGATATAATCAGCCAATCGGTGGGGGCGAATGCTTTCTTCCTGCTGAATGTTGGTTTGTTCTTCCGGGGTGGCTTGAGGTTCGAGGAGTCCGGGGTTTGAAGGATTGGAGGTTGCCCCTTTTTCAGCAGTTTTGCGCTCTTTCTTCGGTGGATCGGTGGGGTTATGGGAAGAGATGATTGCCATGAGTGCCTTTGTTCGTAGACAATAGTGCGAATGCGAATGGCGCTTCGTGCCATTTTTAGTCAGGATGCTCCAACGGATTTAAACAGGCTATTTTTATGAGTTATGACTAATTTATCTTCTTTAACCGTACCGGATTCAGTCAGCTTCGCGGAGGCGATCGCCCTGACCCAATCGTTCTTAGAGCAAATGGCGACAGGGGCGCTTTCGGAAGCTCAGATTGCTCAGGTAACGGAAAATCTAGTGCGGACTCAAAATGGGGCGCGGGGGTTTTTCGTGACCTATTTAAGCGATGAGAGTCCCTTGCCCGACTGCCCCTCTCCGGGAATTTTCCAGGGATTAGGGTCCTCCGAGGAGATTGTTTCGGAACTGATGGTGAAAAATCTCGCCATGTCTTCGGCAATGGTAATTGCTCATCGGCGTTCCGGGGATGAAACGATGGCCCAAGGTTCTGAGCGCGTGCGCGATCGCAGCACCCAGATTATTCAAACTCTAGCTTTGCCGAAGATGCAACAGGGGATTGAATCTCTATTAGAAACAATCCGCACCGGAACGGGACGTTACCAGTCATTTTTAGAACGCTGGAAGTACGATGCCGAACAAAAAGCGGCCATCGCCAAGGCGTTGCAAGCTGTTTTATAGGAAAAAACACCACTTTTGATGAAATCAATCGACATTTACCCCACAAGGGGCTATCTGGACCGCGCGGCGATCGTTAACGATGAGTTGGTCCTGCAAGGATGGGTGGCCCCGATTCAAGGCGACTGCCCGGTGGACCAATTTCAAGTCACCTTTGCTCATGAGCCATTGAGCAATTTAAACTGCACCCTCGGGATGCCTTCTGAGGATGTGAAAAAGGTTTATCCCGACTTAAAAGGGGCTGACAAAGCTCGGTTTGAGATTCGTGCGACCCTCACCCGGGAACAGCAACAGCAGCAGCAGGATGTGTTGATTACTGCCACTCCCTTGGTCAATGGGGAACCGGGGACGATGCTGCTGACCCTGATAGAACCCACCCTACCCCTGCCTCCGGAGGAGTACATCCAATATATTGGGGGCGGTTTTACGAATATTGGGTTAGAGTTTTTGGGCTATTTCATCCAGCGGGGTGGATTAAACCCGAGCAGTCGCGTCTTGGATGTGGGCTGTGGAATTGGTCGGATGGCCTACACTTTGGCCTATTATCTTAATGAGCACGGAAGTTATGAAGGGTTTGATATTCATGAACCCCTGATTGAGGTGGCGGCTCAAACCTTTGGCGATCGCTGTCGGAACTTTCGCTTTGAACACGCGGATATCTACAACCCGATGTACAACCCCGACGGTCCCGTACAAGCGGCCCAGTATCGCTTTCCCTATCCCAATGAGCGGTTTAATTTTGTGTTTTTGACCTCGGTGTTTACCCACATGAGAGCCCCCGAGGTCCGTCAGTATCTCAATGAGATTCACCGGGTGATGAAACCGGGGAGTCGGTGCGTGATGACCTGTTTTTTGCTCAATCCTGAGTCAGAATCTTATATTCGCCGGGGGAAAAGCTCCCAGAATATTGTTCATAAATTAGAAGAGTGTTTTACCAGTACCCTGGAGGTCCCGGAACAGGCGATCGGGTTTAAGGAACCCCTGCTGTTAGAGTGGATCTCTAAACGCGGATTTAGTGTCGTCGGGAAATATTATGGCGGATGGTGTGGACGCCCATATCTGACGAGCTATCAGGATATACTGGTTTTGCAAAAAGACTAAGAAAATATGCTTATCACTGTCCCCGTTAGACTATTCTAACTGGGGATTGGTTATCCTAACCTTTAAGGCGATCGCCATTGGAGAGGGGAACCCTCCATTCCGGCGATCGCCTCTAAGTCTAGTTTATTCCGGCTCATGGTGTTGGACGCTCCCCATTCAGGCGATCGGCCAAGTGTTGCCACAGCAATCGCACCCATGAAGCCCCCTATCTGTAGTTGTGGGTGAGGATGTGAAAATTGGTCAGAACAATCAAAGGAGCCTTTCGCAAGGCAAACCCCATTTCCCAAAGGTCATTGCTTGATGAACAACTGTTAATCAAGCTCAACCTGCTCAAAACCCTAGTTCAACGAGACTTAGCCGCCCGTTATAAAGGCTCAGTTTTGGGCAATTTATGGCCGTTGCTCAATCAGCTTTCCCAACTGCTGATTTACACTTATGTCTTCTCTATTATATTAAAGGTCAAGCTTCCGGCAAATAACTTACCGGAAAATAGCTTTACCTTTGGTTTATGGTTGTTTGCCGGATTGGTTCCCTGGATTGCCTTTACCAGTGGCTTTATGCAAGCGGCCAATGTGGTGGTGGGACAGCCCAATTTAGTCAAAAAAGTGGTTTTTCCCCTAAGTTTACTGCCCTTAGTCCCGGTCCTCTCGGCCTTTATTGAAAGTACCTTGGGACTAATGGCCTTAATTTTCATGTTGGCAATTTCTTCCGATACACTCCATCCCACCCTGTTCCTCCTCCCCTTGGTGTGGGTGACCCAACTGCTATTTACTGCCGGATTGGGATATTTAACTTCGGGATTCACCGTGTTTTTGCGAGACATTCCCCAAACCCTGATTGTCTTGGTGAATTTGTGGTTTTATTTAACCCCCATTTGCTATCCAGCAACGGTGATTCCTGAGCAATGGCGCGAGTTAGTATTTTGGTTGAATCCAATGGCGGCGATCGCAGAAACCTATCGAGATATCATCCTCGTTGGCGAAATCAACCACCCCGGAGAATGGGCCGTTGCTACCTTGATTTCTTTAATCATTTTTGGACTCGGTTTCTGGTCCTACCGTCGCTTACGGCCCGCCTTTGCTGATGTTATCTAAATTAAGAATAAAGGATGAAGGATGGGGGATGAAGGATGAAGGATGAAGGATGAAGGATGGGGGAGATAACGACTGAAGTCGTTACTACAAACTGTTGTTACTAATTTCTCCACCCCATCCTCCTCATCTCCCCATCTCCCCCATCCTCCCCATCTCCCCCATCTCCCCCATCCTCCCCATCTCCCCCATCCCTCTCCTGCTCTCCTCCACAAATTGACAGGCCGTTTCATACACCAGTAAACTCATGGGTGAAATTGCAATTTCGCTAAAAAATGTTTCCAAATGCTTCAAACGCTATCGGCATCCTGCCGATCGCCTCAAAGAAATTCTCCTCCCCGGCAAAGTCCGATCGGATGAATTCTGGGCCTTACGCGATATCTCCCTAGAACTTCCTAAAGGCAAAACCCTCGGCGTTGTCGGTCGCAATGGGTCGGGAAAAAGTACCCTCCTTCAAACCATTGTCGGCACTCTATCTCCCACCAGTGGACAAGTTGAAGTCAAAGGCAGAATTTCCGCCCTCCTTGAACTCGGCAGCGGGTTTAATCCGGAATTTACCGGACGGCAAAATGTCTTTTTTAATGCTCAATTACTCGGTCTCTCTCAACAAGAAGTTGAGAACAGATTCGATGAAATAGTCGCCTTTGCAGATATCGGCGATTTCCTGGATCAACCCGTCAAAACCTACTCCAGCGGGATGTTTGTCCGGTTAGCCTTTGCCGTCGCCACCAGCGTTGACCCGGATATTCTGATTGTGGATGAAGCCCTTTCTGTGGGAGATGAAGCCTTTCAACGCAAGTGCTTTGCCCGGATTGAAACCATCCAAGAACGCGGCGGGACGATTTTATTTGTCTCCCATGCTGCTGCGATGGTTATTGAATTATGTGATTCGGCAATTTTCATGCATGATGGGGAATTGCTGCTCTATCATACGCCCAAAATTGTGGTGGATAAATATCAAAAATTGATTTACTCTCCCCCCCATAAAGTAGAGGCGTTATGCGACGAGATTCGCAAGCTCAATCAGGAAAAAGATGAGCCAGAAGACTCGGAAAAACTCCCCGTGTTTACTCCTCATTCCAGTGAATTTGCCCTCCCCGCCTCGTCGGGTCCGGTGGAACAGGCCGCGCGGGCTTATTATGATGAGGACCTGCAACCCAGCAATACCCTACACTACGAATCACGGGGGGCGAAAATTATTGACCCCCATATTCTGACCCCCACGGGAAAAAAAGTGAATAACCTGGTGGGTCGTCACGAATATGTTTACACCTATACGGTGGAATTTTTGGAGTCCGCTTCTCAAATTCGCTGTGGAATGTTGGTGAAAACCATTAGCGGGTTAGACTTGGGTGGGGCATCCCATTCCTTTTCTGAACAGTCTCTGCAAACAGTTGAAGCGGGGACGAAAGTTGTTGTAAAATTCCGGTTTAAATGTTTGCTCAATCCCGGAGTCTATTTTTTAAATGCTGGGGTTTCAGGGATTGTCAATGGGGATTTTACCTATTTAGCCCGTTGTATTGATGTGGCAATGTTTCGAGTTCAACAGGAACAAAGTTTATCTGCCACCGGCATTGTAGACTTACTGGTTAAACCCACGGTTACGGTTGAGACCGAGGTCCCGGAACTGGTCAAAGAAATTGAATTAATTTGATTTAATTTGATTGGACTGGTGACTGAATGACCCCAAAATTTCCACCCACCTCCCCTCATGAACCCGGATTCAGGGGGGAGGATGGGACTGTGGAGATGTCCTTTCATTGATACGGATACAAGGAATCATGTCGTTGCCCCTGATTGTCACCGGAATGCACCGTTCGGGAACTTCTCTAATCGCTTCGTTGATGAAAGTCATCGGGGTGGAACTTGGCGATCGCCTCTATCAAGCAGACTGTTTTAATGTCAAGGGGTATTTCGAGGACCTGGATTTTCTGGAGTTTCAGCGATCGCTTCTCCAAGACAGTTGTCCCCCGGGAGACCCCGGTTGGCCGGATTGGGGTTGGACGGAACAAGAATCCCTCAATG
Source organism: Oscillatoria sp. HE19RPO (assembly GCF_024220515.1). Classification (GTDB taxonomy): domain Bacteria; phylum Cyanobacteriota; class Cyanobacteriia; order Cyanobacteriales; family Laspinemataceae; genus Laspinema. Next base: position 19,326 of record NZ_JAMXOT010000168.1, on the reverse strand, counting down.
TTGACCACTTTAAAACGGGTTTGGCAACGGCACAAGGGTTAATTGACTCGCGAAATGCTCAAGGAGGACTCTGGGGGTGGAAGGACCCCCGGACCTCCCTAATGCTGGATTTTTGGCAAGAATTACTCCCCGAGGCGCGTTATTTATTCGTGTATCGTCTCCCCTGGGATGTGGTGGATTCCATTCTGCGTCTCAATAGTGGGATTTTTTCCCAGCGTCCCGATTATGCCATCCGCAGTTGGGCCTATTATAATCGCCATATTTTGGACTTCTATCGCCGCTATCCCGATCGCTGTCTGTTGGTGAATATTAATGCGCTTTTAGCACAACCGACTAAACTGGTCAAGCTGTTAGAAACCAAGTTAAATCTTTCCGTAAAATTGGGGTTAGATGACTCAAGGTTCCAAACGATTTATGACCCAAATTTGTTTCAACAATTGCCCAATGACCGCCCCTTAGTTCGGTTTCTCCAACATCCGGAACTGCCCTACCTTTCTCTTTTAGAAGAACTGGATTGGACGGCGGATCTGCCCAGTCATTTTACTCCACAGCCCCAGTCCGATTCGTTCCCTTTAGAAATTTATCCCCTCTGGTTACATCATGAAGCGGTCCAAGCTAGAGTCCAGCTTGAAACTCGGGCGAATGAGGCGGCGAGGGTGGGTGAGCTTCAAGGGGAATGCGATCGCCTCCGAGACCAAATTGCTTGGATGGAAACCTCGAAGTTCTGGAAACTCAAGGTAAAATGGTCTGAATTGAAAGGGGCAGTTGCCCGCACTATCCATCTCAAATCCAGCCAATTATAGGACCAGGGTAATATGTCGGAATCGGCAGCAGTCTATGCAATGTCCAAGATAGCCGTATCGGTGATTATTCCTTGTTACAACCAAGGAGAGTTTGTTTTAGAGGCGATCGCCAGTGTCGAAAGCTGTCAAGACCCGGTTTATGAAATTTTAATTGTTAATGATGGTTCCACCTCGCCGGTAACCCAAAAGGTGCTGAATTATCTCCAAGAAAAGGGCTATCAGGTGATTAACCAATCCAATCAAGGACTGGCTGCTGCCCGAAATACCGGCATCAAAAAGGCCCAGGGTCGTTATATTTTACCCTTGGATGCTGACAATAAAATTAAACCCGCCTATATTACCGAAGCTGTCGAAATTTTAGACGAACAGCCGGAAGTGGGGGTGGTTTATGGCAATGCGGAATTATTTGGAGAAAAGACCGGGATTGTCGAGGTTCCGGACTTTGATATCAATCGCCTGGTGGCGGGAAATTATATTGATGCCTGTGCGGTGTTTAGAAGAACGGTTTGGCAGGACTGTGGGGGATATGATTCCCAGATTCCCCAAAAGTTAGGCTATGAAGATTGGGATTTTTGGTTAGGGGTTGCGGAGAAAGGCTGGCAATTTCACCATGTTTCTGAAGTGATGTATGAGTATCGTTTTCGGGCGAATTCAATGGTGAGTGCTTGTAATATTCCTGAGAATCGGCGGGAATTATTTCGCTATATTTGTAGCAAACATATTGGGTTATATGCGACAAATTTCGCGAATATTTTTGCTCAAAAAGAGTGCGAACGGTTAGAAGAACAGGAGAAAAACGAGGAAATTGCGGCCAATTTGAGCAAAACCGAGGTGAAATTAGCGGTTTTGCGATCGCAATTGGAAGAAACGGAAACCGAGTTACAAGTCCTCAGATCACGAGTAAAAGAAACGGAGGCATGGGACCCGAGGGCCAAAATAGCTGAGTTGGAGGAGGAACTCCAGGACTTGCAAGGGGAACTGGGGCGATCGCAGGGGGAAAACCAATCGTTAGCGTCTCAAATCCAGGATTTACAGCAGCAGTTGGCGCAATCTCGCGCTGATTTTGAGGTGCAACGGGAGGAAGCATTGCAGTCGTCTCAACTGCAACAGCAGGAACTCGAACAAACCCGGACCCAGATGCAAGCACAACTGGATGAACTCACCCACCAGTCCCAACAGCAGACTGCCCAACTTCAGGCGGAGTGGGAGGGCCAACTTCAGGAGCGCGATCGCCTCCACCATCAACTCCAATCCCAGATTTTACAGACTCAGGCCACCCTGGAACAAGCTCAACAGGAAATTGCCGCCATGCATACCAGTAAATTCTGGAAATTACGGGCCCAATGGTTTAAGCTAAAACAAGCTTTCCGGATGACCAATCCGGTCAAGGGATGATGAATGTTAGTTCAAAACGCAGAGATGGAACATAAATTCATAAAAGTCCTGCTCCAGTTTAGAGGAAATTTTTAATCTTTTTTCCTCTCCCACCCTGATTTTTGAAAACCTATTCACCCTTGTAAAATCAAGAACGAATGCGAAACCATCCTCTGTCCCGAACCCTCGGCAACTTATCCCGCGCCCAGCGGTTATCTAAACGGTTTTACGAAAAAGTAAAAACCCAAGGTGTCCGTTATGCTTTGGCGCGATTATTTCGGAAACTTTATTTTAAACTCGATGATAATCCGCTGCCCGGTCCCGGCGCGCCGGAAGTCACTCATCCTTATGCGGATTATCATTTTTGGTTAGGTCAAAATTCATCTCGGGCAGCAGATTTGCGGCACAAAGCACAAACGTTACAGGTGTTTCAATATCAGCCGTTAATTAGCATTGTCATGCCGGTTTATAATACCCCGGAATTCTATTTGAGAATGGCACTAGATTCGGTGACCTCTCAGATTTATCCCCATTGGGAACTCTGTATCGCCGATGATGCTTCCACCGCTGACTATATCCGGCCTCTTTTAAAAGAATATGCGGAACGAGATGCGCGGATTAAGTTAGTATTTCGCGAGAAAAATGGTCATATTTCGGCGGCATCTAATTCAGCGATCGCCTTGGCAACTGGGGACTATATTGCCCTGTTGGACCATGATGATATGCTCAATGCCGATGCTTTATATGAAATGGCTTTATGGCTAAATCTGTATCCCGATGCGGATATGATTTATAGCGATGAAGATAAAGTGGATGACAACAATATGCTGCGGGACCCGTTCTTTAAACCGGACTGGTGTCCTGATTCTTTTCTGTCGCGGATGTACACTTGCCACTTGGGATTGTATCGTCGGGCGATCGTAGAGGAAATTGGCGGATTTAGAATCGGTTATGAAGGCTCCCAAGACTATGATTTTGTCTTAAGATTTACGGAAAAAACCGATAAAATTTATCATATTCCTAAAATTCTCTACCACTGGCGCATTCATCCGCAATCCACCGCCAGCGAGTTAGAAACTAAAAACTATGCTGTTGATGCCGCTGAAAAAGCCCTCACTGAAGCCTTAATCCGCCGGGGAGAACCGGGACGAGTCCTCCCCACTCCCGGAGGGCACTGGATTGTTCGCTATCATATCCAGGATTATCAGCGGGTTACGGTGATTATTCCCACCCGCAATTTAGGGTCAATTCTCAACACCTGCCTGACTTCAATTTTTGAGAAAACCACCTATCCCAATTATGAAGTGTTAGTGATTGATAATGGCAGTGATGAACCGGAAACCTTGGAGTTATTCAGTAAATGGCAAGCCAAAGAACCGGACCGATTTCGCTGCATTCAATACGACGTTCCCTTTAATTTTTCTAAGATTAATAACTATGCCGTAACCCAAGCCGAAGGCCAGTATTTGCTATTTTTAAATAACGATACCGAAGTGCTGGATGGGGACTGGATGACGGCGATGGTAGAACAGGTCCAACGTCCGAGTATTGGGGCCGTTGGGGCGTTGTTGTTGTACCCGGATGATAGCATCCAACACGCCGGAGTGGTGATTGGATTAGGGGGAGTAGCGGGTCACAGTCATAAGCATTTTCCATCCCAAGTTCCAGGATATTACTATCAACTGAAGACGGTGAATAATTATTCCGCAGTCACTGCCGCTTGTTTGATGTGTCGTCGGGAGGTGTTTGAATCCGTGGGAGGGTTTAATGAGGAAGATTTGAGTATTGCCTTTAATGATGTGGATTTGTGTTTGAAAATGGTGGAAAAAGGATATCGCAATCTCTATTTGCCTCATGTGGTTTTGTATCACTATGAATCAAAAAGTCGGGGATTTGAGGATACGCCGGAAAAAATTGCTCGGTTTTCTAAAGAGATTGACTATATGCGGAATCGCTGGAAAACGATCATTAAGCACGATCCATGCTATAGTCCGAATTTAACTCGCGATCGCGAAGATTATAGCATCGGGATTTAATCCAGTTGGGTTTGAGTTCAGAAATCCATGAGCATCAGGATGTAACCGCAGCGATGAAAACGTTTAATACTTCCAATTTCAAGTCTTTTGCCAAAGCCTTGTTAGGTAGAAAAGATTTGCCTGTACCCAGTATCACTCCACCCTCGGAACCTTTTTTGTACTGCATTGATTCTCCTCAGTCTCAATCAGCTATATCACCAGCGTTTGTGATTGTCAGTGGGTGGATTGTGGGGCGTGAATCCAGTCCGATTGAAGATGTCATTCTCTGTAATGAAACCGATGATGTTTTCCCGTTAACCCGGGTCGATCGCCCGGATGTGCAATCCGCCTATCCCAATCGGACTGGAGTCGGGTTTCAGGGCTTTCTTTTAACCCGTCAGCTTACCCGAGGAACCTCTTGGTTTATTCAGTTTTGGATGGATGAACAACTCTATCGTTTCCCCATTGATTTGTTTATATCGGGAGAGTTGTGCGAGAATTTTTCGCAGCAAAAACAAGCTAAGTTAGCCAAAATTCGACCGATTTTGCAATGTCCGGTTTGTGGCAGCGATCGCCTAGAAGAACACAACTCGGTTCTCTTCTGTCCTAACTGTGGTTCAGAATTTCAGATCAATTCCAACCACTATAACTTCCTAAATCGCCAATTAACCGAATATGGAAAGGTCACCTCAACCGCTTCTATTTCCGCCAATGATTATGACCCCATTAGCCTCAAGTTAATTGAACAATTTTCCAGTGGCTTAATTTTGGATAATGGCTGCGGGTTGAGAAATCTTTATTATCCCAATGTCGTCAATTTAGATATTGTAGATTATCCGACCAGCGATGTCATCAGTATCGGGGAAAAACTGCCATTTAAATCCAATTCATTTGATGCCGTGTTTTCCCTCGCTGTGTTAGAACACGTTAAAAATCCTTTTGAATGTGCCAAAGAAATTACTCGGGTACTCAAACCCGGGGGAACACTGTATGCAGCTGTTCCTTTTCTCCAACCGTTTCATGGCTATCCCGACCATTACTATAACATGACCAGCAGTGGGCTAAAGAATTTATTTAGCGAGTTAGAAGACCTAAAATGTACCGTAGAACTGCCGGGATTACCCATTGCTGCTTTAACTTGGTTTCTCAACTCTTATGTCCAAGGGTTACCTCAACCCATTGCTGAATCGTTCAAAGAGATGAAAATTGGGGATTTCTTAGCACATCCCAACAATTATATGGATCGAGATTTTGTGACGTTTCTCCATCCCAAAACCAATGAAGAGTTAGCCTCTTGTAACTATTTGATTGCTAAAAAGGCTTTGTGATTAATCGAGTTCATTTCCTCTCAACTATGCCAGATTTTTTGATTATTGGAACCCAAAAAGGAGGGACAACTTCTCTCTATCATTACTTAACGCAACATCCCCAAATTCTCCCCGCTGTTCAAAAAGAAGTTCATTTTTTTGACCTCAATTTTCATCATGAAATTGACTGGTATTTCCAACAATTTCCACCCCAAGAATCCCGCGCAGGGATGCTAACGGGAGAAGCGACTCCTTATTATCTATTTCATCCCTTAGTTCCCCAGCGGGTGAAGGATTTATTTCCCCTGGTTAAGCTGATTGTGTTGCTGAGAAATCCTGTACAAAGAGCCTGGTCTCATTATAATCATGAAGTGCGATTGGGATTTGAGACCCTTTCTTTTGCGGAGGCGATCGCTCAAGAACCGGCCCGACTCGCTGGGGAAGTGGAAAAAATGTGGGCTGACCCCAACTATTATAGTTACAATCATCAACATTACACCTATTTATCCCGGGGAATTTATGCGACTCAACTCAAAAGTTGGATGGAACTTTTCCCCCAAGAGCAATTCTTAATCCTTTCAAGTGAAGCCTTTTATGCCAATCCGGCGGCCACCCTTGCTGAAACTTTGGCATTTTTAGGGTTACCTCCAATGGAAATTGCCGACTATCCCAAATACAATGCGGGAGAATATGCGACCCTGCCGGAGGGACTCCAATCCACCTTGAATCAATATTTTCAGCCGCATAACCAGCAGCTTGTGGATGAATTTTCTCTCAATTTTTCTTGGGATTAAATCACCAAAATGTGGTAAAAGAATGCGGGGGGATGGTCATCTCGGTAGAACACCGGGGTGAAGGATGAATCATCAAAGTTCGCTTGAATGTTGTCTCATAAGGGAGGTAGATGCCACCGCAATGGAAAAACCCAATCACGGCATTGACTATGAAGGGACCTGGGATGCTTATGCCGAAATGTGGCAAGAGTTGCATCCTGAACTCGATCGCATTGGCGATGAATGGATTGGCAAAGGGGCGGGGGCTGCTAGTACCCTAGCGGAATATGAAACCCTGATTGAACAGCGCTTCATTCAGCCTTATATCGGGCAGGAACATCGGGTATTAGAAATCGGCGTGGGGGGTGGCAAAACTGGCGGATTGTTGCTTAAACACTGCAAAACGCTCATCTGTGCGGATATTTCTAGTAAAATGCTAGAGGCCACGCGATCGCACCTCGGGGACGATCGCGTTAGCTATCTCAAACTCGATGGACTGACTCTCAAGGCGATCGAACCCCATTCTGTTGATATCTGTTTCTGTTACGATACAATGGTGCATTTGGAACCTCGCGATATTTTCAATTATTTGACGCAAATTCCGGCCTTACTGCGAGGCGATCGTCTTTGTGTCTTTCACCATACCAACATTCTCAGCGAGTTAGGTTGGCAAAAGTTTTTGAGTGAATGGCATCTCAATTTAAAAGGACAACGGCATGGTTCAGCCTTTTCTGTGATGAGCGATCGCATCATGGAAAAATTTCTCACCCATCTCAATTATGAAATTTTAGTCAAAGACACTCAGTCGGTTCCCCGAGATTGCGTTTGGGTCTGCAAAGCCCCAATCGTTTAACGTCTCCCCCCGTAAGATTAGGAACAAAAGGTGGTTAACTTTTTGTTCCTAATCTTAATTTTTGCCCCTTATTTATTGTTTACCATAACCCTTGCAATTATAGCTCATGCGAATTCTCTTTCTGCATCCTAACTTTCCGGCCCAGTTTCGTCATTTAGCCACCGTATTAGGCAGCAATCCTAACAATCAAGTTGTTTTTGGTACCAAAAACGAACGCCCTGAATGGGTGATTCCTGGGGTCAAAAAAGCCTTGTTTTCCCCCAGTCGCGACCCCCATCCGGGCACTCACCATTATGTTCGTCCCCTAGAAAGTGCCGTGATTTATGGACAAGCGGTTTATCGCATGGCGGAACAACTCAAAACCCAAGGATTTGTCCCCGATGTAATTTATGGTCATTCCGGTTGGGGTCCGACAACATTTGCCAAGGATATCTATCCGGAAACCCCGTTAATGTGTTACTTTGAATGGTATTATCATGCCTACGGGTCTGATGCCAACTTTGACCCTAATGACCCCTTAAATGCGGATGATGTAGCTCGAATTCGCGTCAAAAATGCGCCCATTTTAATTGATTTAGCCTCTTGCGATTGGGGAGTCTCTCCGACTTATTGGCAGCGATCGCAATTTCCCCCGGAATTTCATAGCAAAATCTCCGTCGTTCATGATGGCGTCGATACGGAATTTTTCAAACCTAACCCGGGGGCAAAATTAGTTCTTCCCAACCTAGATTTATCCCATGTCGATGAACTTGTCACCTATGTGGCGCGAGGCATGGAACCCTATCGTGGATTTCCTGAATTTATCGAAGCTGTCGGTTATATTCAGGAACGCCGTCCGAATTGTCATGTTGTTGTCGTCGGTTCCGATCGCGTTTGCTACGGCAAATCTCTCCCCAATGGGGAAACCTACAAAGACTATATGCTCAAAAAAGTCCCCCTCGATTTAACCCGGGTTCACTTTGTCGGGTCCTTGCCTTATGGATTATATTTAAAAGTCATTCAAGCGTCAGACGTGCATATTTATCTCACGCGACCTTTTGTGTTATCTTGGTCCATGATTGAATCGATGTCCACAGGTTGCTTAGTCTTGGGTTCCGATACTCAACCTGTACGAGAAGTCATCACAGATGGGGACAATGGATTACTCGTAGACTTTTTCTCTCCTAAACAAATAGCCAGTCGCGTGGATGAAGTATTCAATCATCCGACTCGCATGGCAGAGATTCGCAAAAAAGCCCGGGAAACGGCGATCGAACGGTATGCCATGCCAATGTTACTCAAGCGCCATATTCAACTGATTGAAGATGTCGCCAGTGGTGTTTTAAACAACAAAAGTTTCACGGTTTAATCGGCATAAACATCTAAATGTAGAGGCGATTCGCGAATCGCCCCTACATTTAGGCTGAATTCTCCATCTCAGGATTGGTGCGTGATTAGGAATTATCGCTGATCCAAGTCTTGATTCTATCTTCTAAGTTACCAATATCTTCGGGACAAAGTTTGTGAATTCGGTCATACCGGCGCGCCGCTTCTTCCGCGAGGGGTTTGCGCCCTTCTCCCGGTGCATCTAATAACCTGCGCTGTTGAGAAAAGGGCAAAAAGTAAGTTTCTTTAGGATTGACTTCTTGGCGAATGACCTGCCAATTATAATCCTGTGGTAAATCTTGACCCGCTAAAACCCACACTTCGATTTCTTGCCAAGCATTTTCAGCCAAAAATAACCGGCGATTTCCTAAAATCTGATGAGCTTTCGTTTCTAGTTTATCGAGGGCAACTTTGCGCCCTTCTTTGCCATCGCGATCGACACAAAGCAAAAACAGATCGACCATCGGATATTGATTAATAATACTTTCAATATTGTCCCATTTTAATGCTTCGCTGACACCTCCCAAGAGAGGGTCTTGGCAAATCCTTATTTTAGCGCTAGGTTTACCCAGACTTTTCATCAAGGCAGTGATAATAGGTTTGAGCATATATTGATCCTTGCGAAAATCTTCGGGAATGACTAAGACCCTCATTCTTCCCCCTCATCACTCATAAATTCCATCACATTCTCTAACCAAGCGGATTCGTGGAGGTGGGCGAGGGTTTGTTTTTCCAGAACTTCTTGAGCATTCGGGATATCTAAAATCCGGATAATTTTCGCATCGGGTCTATTTTCTAAACGGTAGGTTAACGAGACAGACTCTAAGAGATTAGGACTTAAAAGTCTCAGTAACTGGGAGGAATGAGTGGTGGCAATCATTTGGATTTTGCCTTGAGAAACTTGCCGTTCAATCAATTGCAGTAAGAGATGTAACCGAGTGGGATGGATGCCATTATCTAATTCTTCAAAAAAGTAGAGTTTTGCCGGAGATGAACCCAGTAATGCAGCTATCATGGCTAGAAATCTCAGAGTTCCATCAGAGGCACTGTAGGCGGATATTTTTTGCCCACTCTCTTCGACTAGGGTCAATAAAATTTTCCCCGTAAAATCTGATGGAAACTCAAAGTCTTGAGCATCCATTGGGGTGAGTTCCTGTATCCACTCCAGCAGGATGGCCTTTTTGTGGGGGTCTTGACAAATATCAAACAAGACAGAGGAGAGGTTTTCGCCGCGATCGCCTAAAATAGTTTGTCCTGGAACCGATGGCATCCGGATCGCTTCTGGATTGAGGTCCAGGAATTGTATATCATTGAGAGCATTTAAACATTGTTCTGAGATAAATTGAACGTAATAATATTGTTTTGAAAAAACCTCCCTTTCAACAATATCAGTAGATAAGAGAGAAGATTTTTTATCTACAAATTCTGAAACCAAAGGTGTACCAAAAAATAAAATATTTACTCTATAAAGCCTTCCATCATCCGTCTGAGTCTGTAGATAGGGGGTTAAACTATCTTTGGGTAAAATGTATTCAAAAAGCGGAGCAGGGAAATTTTTAATTTGAAGTTTTTCTTGACAAATTTGTGGACTTCTGCCACTTGTACCCGGATTTACGGTAATGCTATATATAGCTTCTTGCTGTTCCTCTTGATAGTCAACTGTAAATTCCACTTCCAATGTAAACGTTTCAGAATTCTGAAACGTAATTTCTCGCGGTCCTCCGCGAATGCCGCGCCATTGCAAAACGCCCCCTTCTACATATTTTTCGCCCATGATTTCGGCGAGATTATAGCCACGAGCAATGCCATGCAAAAACCGCAAAGCATCTCTAATATTACTTTTCCCCGAGGCATTGGTTCCGATTAACAATGTAAAAGGACCGAGGATGAGTTCCGCATCTTTAAAATTTTTAAAGTTTTTTAGGCGTATTTTTTTTAGCATAAATCATTGAATGTCTATCTAGGTTGTGATAAAAATTGGTGAAGTTGATTATAACATTTCTTGAAAAGTCCCTAATTTATGACTCTCATTGTAATCTAACTTGTCTTGATGTGAGGAAAATGATTGTTGCTCCAATCTATCCTTTTTAAATAGATTGGAGCAAAGTTTTCTATAAATCCTGACTAATCAGGACGTTGAATGATGGTTTCCATGACTCGGCGCTTATTTGCATCAATTCCAAATAGGCGCACATATTCCCCGGCATAGTTTGCTAAACAGGATTCTAAGGAGGCGATCGCCTCGGATTCATTCCCGGTTTGAATGCATCCACAACTTTGCCAGGACCCGGTTCTAAAGCGACGGCGATCGACGTGCTCGATGCCAATCGGATAACCTTGTGATACTAAATGTCTGAGTTGTTTCAACGCATCCAAATCTAAGGTTGCTGTAGCAGATTTAGATTGGTTTTGGGGACGAGACACCTCCGCAGAGGGAGAACCATTAGATACAGTCGGTTGAGCGTTATAACCCTGATTTTCCTGACGGATTCCATTCCCCGAGGCAGGGGGTTGTCCCGGCATAAACCCATAGCGTTGTGCCGTGTTACTTTCAGCCAAAGAACGGTTATAAGCTGCTACCAATCGCAACTCTTGAATATGTTGCTGTTCCTTCACCATTTGTTCCCCTTTTTCCATCAGGTGTTCCAGGCGAAAGTCGGGTTTAATAAAGCTATGCTTTTCCGTACTATTGGCAACTTTTAGACCAATTTTATCAAAGCCGGTTTGTTCAATAAAAGCCAAAATTTGCTCATCATAAATACTGGCTCGCAAGGCACTAAAAAAGTCAATGGATTGGCTTTCAAATTTAGACACCAGTTGTTCAATTTGCCCTCGGTTTAGTCCATCGGGGGTAAAAATTCCATTGACAATTTCTAATCGGTCCTCTCGATTCGGTTCCCAATAGAATTTGTCCATGCGTCCATCACGAACCAAGGGCGCATACAGGGTCCCAAAGTCATTCCCTGTGACAATAATCGGCACCCGAGGCAAGGGTTCGCTATCGTAGCTACCGGGAAGCTGAACATTGGTGGGATTATCGGCAATATTCATCAAGGTGGCATTGACTAATTGCGTATTCACGGTGTATTGCGTGCCGCTATCCACTCGTCCTGCACCGGCATCAATATCATTAATCATTAACACGGCTAATTTGCCATGTTTGCTAATAATATCCGCTGCTTCTCGATACCTAAAGCGCACTAACCTAGAAGGGTCTCCCGCATCTGGACTTTCTAATTCACCGGCGGATAGATGAATCGCTTGGACTTTCATCCGTTTGAAAACTAATTCACATTGGAAGGATTTTCCTTCTCCTTTATGACCATGAATCCCTAAAATTAGCGGGGCGTTAATGCCGGGTAAATCGAGAAAATTCTTGGTAATATGAACGGCTAATTTATTGAGGAATCTGGGGGCGATATAGTAAGTCATGAGATTAGAGTGAATCGGACAAGATAAAAGGAAGGGTAGAGAACGGGTGCGTCAGCGTGCTTTTAATTAAAACAATTACCTGAGCATCTGACACACCGGCGAAAATTTAAACTCTCCTGAAAAGGATTAGGAGGGAGGAAGGGCGATCGGGCTGACTTTGAGTTCAGGATGATCGGCCAAGTTTTGGTCCAAGTTCCATTGATTATTAAACAATAAAACAGGACGACCCCAGCGGTCTTTGGCAATAAAAGTATTAAACAGCCGACCGACTTTTTCCAAGGTTTCCCAACCCCCAACCACCCATCGGGCGACGGAATAGGGTAAGATTTCCAGTCGGGTTTCTACGCCATATTCATTGATTAACCGGAATTGGACGACTTCAAACTGGAGTTGTCCAACGGCGGCTAAAATCGGGTCGCGCTTACTTTCATCGGTGGAGTTGAGGATTTGAACTGCCCCTTCTTCTTGCAATTCTGAGACGCCTTTATTGAAGTTTTTATACTTCGTTGGGTCAGCATTTTTCAGGAAGGCAAACAGTTCGGGGGAGAAGGAGGGAATTTCTGGATAGCGAATGGGTTTTCCCATGCAAACTGTGTCCCCGATCGCAAAGCTGCCTGGGTTATTTAATCCGACGACATCTCCGGCATAAGCGACTTCTACGGTTTCCCGGTCCTGGGCAAATAATTTCTGCGGACGGGAGAGGCGAATGGTCTTACCTGTGCGAGTATGGGTTACCACCATGTCTTTTTCAAACTGACCGGAACAAACGCGCAAAAAGGCGACCCGATCGCGATGTTTCGGGTCCATGTTCGCCTGCAATTTGAACACAAATCCGGAAAACTCTGGATAAGTTGGGGGAATTTCTCCCTGGTCACTGTCATGGGGGGCCGGGGCGATCGCATAGTCTAAAAACGCCTCCAAAAATAATTCCACCCCAAAGTTATTCATGGCGCTACCAAAGAACACCGGCGTTAATTGACCTTGATGAATTGCCTCTAAATCCAGTTCCGGACTGACTCCATCCAGCAATTCTAAATCCTCTTGAAGTTGCTGATACAACTCCAGTTCTAGCAAGGATTCTAGTCGGGGGTCACCTATGGGAATGACGGTATCGGTCGCTTTCTTGCTACCGTGGGAGGCACTTTTTTCAAACAGGTGAATTTTCTGTTGACGGCGATCGACCACACCCCGGAAGCGATCGCCAGTCCCGATCGGCCAATTCACCACATAGGTGCTTAACCCGAGTTCCTGCTCAATTTCATCAATCAACTCCAAGGGCGATAAACTCGGGCGATCGAGTTTATTAATGAAGGTAAAAATCGGCAGTTGCCGCATCCGGCAGACTTCAAACAATTTTCGAGTTTGAGTCTCTAACCCTTTGGCAGCATCAATCAGCATGACTGCATTATCTGCTGCTGCCAGGGTCCGATAAGTATCCTCACTAAAATCTTGGTGTCCCGGGGTATCCAACAAGTTCAGTAAGTGTTTTTGATACTGGAATTGCAGAACCGTGGAAGTAATCGAAATTCCCCGCTGTTGTTCCATTGCCATCCAGTCCGAGGTGGCGCTACGTTGCGCCCGTTTTGCTTTAACTGCCCCCGCTTCTTGGATTGCCCCTCCATACAGCAAGAGTTTCTCTGTGAGGGTAGTTTTACCCGCGTCAGGGTGAGAAATGATGGCAAAATTTCGGCGACGATTCACTTCCCAATTGAGGCGATCGTCTGGGGAATTACTTTCAGTTTGTTCAGATTGCATCTCTAGTTGCATGACAGTCGTTCCTCAAATGGCGTTCAGGGTTAGGAGTCAGAAATGGGTGAAAAGGGTTGCTGAAGTTCATTATAGCTAACGCTTTGTTTCTCTCGAACCATTGATAACCCTTCTTTGAGGGCCGTCAGGCGATCGCCCATCCAGTGGTTCCCAGGAATCAACCCAGCAATCCCCAATTTTTCTAACCGTCGCTTCACTTTACCCGTTGCACCGACAACAATCACATCCCGTCCCGCATCGATCGCCTCTTGGATGGCATTTTCAATCGCCAGGGAAGAAGTCACCCCTAAAATCGGCACTTCACCCAAATCCACAATCAGCACATCATAATTGGCGATCGCATGATGTTCCCGGGCGATCGCTTTCGCCACCCCAAAAATCATCGGTCCACTCAAATGGAACAGTAAAACCCGTCCATTTGCTAAATCTAAAACCTGTTTTTCCTCCTCCGTCAACACAATTTGGTCATCGGCATCAGTAATCGCTTTTACCGATTGAGATTGCAGTTCATCCAAGCGCTCAATCGTCAAAATATTCGCGATAAATACCCCAACCGCCACCGCGACCATTAAATCAACAAAAACCGTGAGTAACACCACACTATAAACAATCCCCGCCGCTTTCCAGGAGATTTTATGAACCCGCTTCAGGAACCCCCAATCAATAATATTAATCCCGACCTTGAGGACAATTCCGGCTAACACCGCCAGGGGAATAACTGAAGTTAAAGGGGCCGCCCACAACACCACAATCAACAGCACTAACGCCCGACTAATTCCGGCTAATGCAGTTCTTCCCCCCGCTTGAATACTCACCACCGTTGCCGTCGTGGCCCCAGAACCGGCAATCCCACCGCATAATCCACTAATTAAATTCGCAACCCCTTGAGCAATTAATTCCTTATTCGATTTATGTTCGGTCCGGGTCAAGCTGTCAGCTACCAAACAAGTTAACAGACAATCAATCGAACCTACAATCCCCAAAACCATCGCATTCACAAACATTAACCGCAAATTGTCCGCAGTAAATGTCGGCATCTGGAGTGTGGGTAATCCCGGTGTGATTTCTCCAATCGTGGCAATCGTGCGAATCTCCATCCCGCGAAAGAAAATCAAAGAAATTCCCGTTCCAATGACTAAAGCCACCAGTTGCGGAGGCATAAAACGCTTCAGTTTAGCCGGGTAAAGGAATAGAATGGCAAGAGTTGTTATCCCTAAAATCGTTTCCCAAGGATTAATATTTGCAATGAGATTCGGGAAATTCTTGATAACGCCAATCACCCCCCCCACAGGCGTTCTTTGACCAATAAAGGGAGCAATTTGCAGGAAAATTAGAATCACTCCAATTCCCGTCATAAAGCCGGAAATCACGTTATACGGAAGCATTGTAATATACTTCCCTAATCGCAATACCCCAAAGAGAATTTGGAAAACCCCCCCCATCATCACCACCGTAAATGCCATTGCCAGCCCATTTTCTGGGTTATTTGCCATCAATTCGGCAATGACTGCGGTAACAATAACCGTCATCGGTCCTGTGGGTTCAGAAATCAGGCTGGGTGTACCCCCAAATACAGCGGCGAAAAAGCCGACTAATATCGCCCCCCATAATCCAGCAGAAGCGCCAGCTCCTGAAGCAATCCCGAAAGCGAGGGCCATCGGTAAGGCAACTACTGCAGCGGTTAATCCGCCAAAAATATCGCCTTTGAGGTTACGAAAATGGATGGTATTGGTTATCTGCATAAAGAAATTTCCTCGATTCAAAAATGACTCTAAATTTTTTACAAAATTAGACTAACGAAATAACAATACCGGAATTTTGCTACTTCTCAACATTTGGGCAGTGGTACTGCCGATGACTAAATGACGAATCCGACTATGACCATAAGCCCCCATGAGTAACAAGCTAATATTTTGTTCGGTAATATAGGAGGCGATCGCCTTTTCCGGTTCCCCTTCTAAACGGCAAATCACCGGCTTAAATCCAGACCCTTGCAAGGCTTGTTCTGCTTCCTGCAATCGGGAATTTACCGTGGGACTGTCCTTACTTGTAGCCACCTTCACAATATGCAGGTCCACCCCCTTAAATAATGGGGATTCTCCGATAAATTGCAGCATTTTTTTCGCTGTGGAACTGCCATCATAGGCCAACAATACTCGGTCAATCGGTTGGTATTCCAGGGGAACTACCAGGCAAGGTTTCCGACTACTTCGGACAATCCGTTCTAAATTCGCCCCTAAATGACTCGAAGCAAAACTCGCCGCTTCTCCTCGTTTCCCTAGTACAATTAAATCAGAACTTGCCTCAAATTCATCCAAGCAATCCACCAAAAAGCCGGTTTTATGGATCAGGTTGATGCGATCGACTCCTTCCGATTTGAGACGACTCGCAGCAGTTTGTAAAATCAGCTTGGCCCGTTGGTGGTTAATTTTGGCTTTTTCATGTTCCAACTCCACCAAGCGATTCAGCAAATTTTCCGACGCATCAATCCCAATACTTCCGCTAAAGTTTCCAGTTGAAATCGCCTGTTTACTGCGAATATCCGTCACAGACAATACATCAATTTCTGCCTCTATTTTGGTAGCCAGATCAGCGCCATAACGATAGATAGTTTCTGCAAACAGCGATCCATCAGTGCAAATCAAAATCTTTTTCATGTTACTGGGAATGATGGGATGGATATTCTGCTTCGTTCTGTTCTTTCAATTGGTCAGATTTGGGGGATAGATCCGGTTGTTTGTAGGTTGCCAATTTATCGTACAGCGTTGCACTGGCTTGATTTAAACCGATTAATTCCACCTCAGTTCCATTGCGACGGAATTTAACCACGATCTTATCCAGCATCTCGACAGACCCTTGGTCCCAAAGATGGGCATGAGTCAAATCGACTGTGACGCGATCGACCAATTCATTAAAATCAAATGACGCCAAAAAGTCTTCCTTAGATAAGAAGAAAATCTGTCCCGCCACCTTATAAATCCGGTGCGTTCCATCGGTACTGAGAACCTTATCCACAAAGACCAAATCGGCAATTTTGCGGGAGAAAAACACCGTACTCATCACAATTCCCGTCACCACCCCCAAGGCAAAATTTTTGGTAAAAATTGTCACCAACATGGTAGTCAACATCACAGCAGTTTCACTGCGAGGAATTCGGGGAATATTTTTGAACGATGACCAACGGAATGTCCCAATAGAGACCATAATCATCACGGCAACCAAAGTCGCCATCGGCATTTGCTTCACCCAATCTTGCAACACCAGAATGGCAAATAATAGAAACACCCCGGAAGCAAGAGTTGATAACCGTCCTCGTCCCCCGGATTGGACATTAATCACAGATTGTCCAATCATCCCACACCCAGCCATGCCGCCAAAAAAACTGGTGACAATATTGGCAATTCCTTGTCCTTTAGCTTCTTGGTTTTTATCACTCGGGGTATCCGTTAGTTCATCCACCAAGGACGCGGTGAGAAATGAGGCCAATAACCCGACAATTGCCAAGGTTAGGGAATAGGGTAAAATAATCTGTAAGGTTTCTAAGGTCAGCGGAACTTGTGGCAGTGCAAAGAAGGGTAAGGCAGTGGGTAACTCTCCCATATCCCCGACCCTGGGGACTTCTAATTTGAGGGCGATCGCGGCGATCGTCATCACCGCCAACGCTACCAACGGAGAAGGCACCGCTTTCGTAAATCGAGGCAGGATATAAATAATCGCCAAAGACAGACCCGTCAGCACATAAACTGCCACAGGAACATTCGTCAATTGTGGCAACTGGGCTAGAAATATTAACACCGCCAAAGCATTAATATAGCCAATGGTCACCGCCCGGGGAACGTATTTCATCTGCCGTCCCAGTTTAAGAAAACCAAACACAACTTGCAGAATTCCCGTTAGCAACGTGGCGGCAAATAAATAGGGCAATCCATGATCCTTGACCAAATCAATCATTAGCAATGCCATCGCCCCCGTTGCTGCCGAAATTGACCCGGGTCTACCCCCTAAAAAGGCCGTCATTATGGCAATAATAAAGGAGGCATAGAGTCCGACTTTGGGATCAACCCCAGCAATAATTGAAAAGGCGATCGCCTCGGGAATCAACGCCAAACCCACCACTGCACCCGCCAACAAATCAGCGCGCACATTTGAAAACCACTCTTGCCTGAGTCTGCGACTGTTCAAGTTTCCTCCGTTAACATCATCAAAAGAATTGCGGCTGAATCACGCCGTAAACATAGCCAGAATCAAACTGACTCAATCGGATTAATCCTGATAATTTTTAGCCTCAAACCCCATTAATCCATATCCCACCGTGCCTTAACCCTCCAGGTTCGAGCATCCATTGCAGAGCATCTCCACCGCTTACGGTGGACAAGTTAGCTGAAACCTAGACGGAGAAACACTGACGAACAGGGACATGATTAGCTCTTTCTTGAAAATGGGTAGGTCGTTTAGACTGGGTACGCTGATTTTGCTGATCCAAACCATACCATGAAACCTCCCCACAAAAACCCTCCCCCTGGCGATTCCGGAAAAAATCCCGAAAATCTTGATTTGGCGAGGGTTTGGGCGTTTTAGGCGGGTCTTGTGTCCCATTCCGGTACAGGGCCGACTTCAGGGGGTTTGGTTCATCCAGTCCCGGGGAATGGGGAATGAGGAAAGGGAGATGCGTCGGGTATTAGAGGCGATCGGCTTGAGTCTCCTAACCGACTGACTTGCAAATGCCGAACCTCGGTTCACCTTCTACCTTATTAATCCTTAATTGGAATGTGCTATAATTTTAATAAAAATATGCTAAATTTAGGACATAATTACTCTAAAATTTTTCCAAAAAAAGCAGATGAAACAAACTCAACAATTTACCGCCATCATTGAACGAGAAGGTAATGGATATGTGTCTTTATGTCCCAAACTAGATTTGGCGATTCAAGGTGACACAGTGGAACAAGCTCGTTCTAATTTAATTGAAGCCTTAGAACTCTTTTTCGAGACGGCTAGTGCTTCAGAAATTGAGCGTCGATTAGGGTGAGGAGAGTAATTTATGATTTCTAAAATTCAAATATAGCTAGTATCCAAAAAATATAAATTTTTCAGGGCTGATATAGATAATTGTCGGAGTTAACGGCACTATCCTTTATATCACAGTCCACAGGATTGGAACCTAGCTCCCAAATAGAAGAGGTTTTCTTGATGCCAGTAATAATAATTTTATCCTTTTCTTGGGTAAGCTCAAATTCTGGGTTTTCGCCTAACATATCCTTGAGGATTAACAATCCTTGCTCGGTCGCTGTTAATTTCATGTCCCATGACCTCCATTGGTATTTAGGGAGTGGGTCTATTTGATTATAATCTGTCAGTCACGATGTTGGCGATGATCGACGTTCGGGGAAACCCCATTGGGATAAGCAACAACGGTATAGGGACCCGGACCCCTTTGAGGGAAATGAGGAAGGCGATCGGCTTTTAGGGAGGAGAGTTAATAGGCGATCGCCCATTAAGGGAACTCCAAAAAATAAAATACCCAAAAACCCACACCCTCAAGGGTGGAGGCTCACAGGACGAAGCGGTGCCTGCGCGGGCTAAGAACGTCTTTTTAGTTCCTTAAGCATCGCATTTGGGTGATTTATTTGTTGCAAT
>NZ_JAMXOT010000167.1 GCF_024220515.1 Oscillatoria sp. HE19RPO | reverse complement strand
AGGGATCATCAACACGCCGAACCAGCCGATGTAAAGGCGGTTTTCGGTAGAAGCGACCCATTCGCAGAAGCGGTCCCACAGATTAGCGCTTTCGCGCTGCTGTAAAGTGGTGGTCATAGTTTTATGATTGCTATTTGGTTGTCGAGGTAGTTATGATGTTTTTAGATTAACGGGTTTGTAACGGTTTGTAAAGGGGTTTTAACCACAGCAATCCTGATGAGCGTGATAAGCGGAGATTATCACTGTGGGATTCGGAGCCAACTGGACAATCTGTGTTGACATTGTGTGTACAAAATCCTAATATTATTTAAGGATGGGTCGGCATCAATCAAGTCGCCTTATCCTGAGATCTTGCACCATTCTCAACACCCGGCGGGGGTTAAAACCCCCGCCGGGTGTTGCAACAGGTCCAAGATCTCAGCTTATATGAATGTCGCTGCTAGGTTGAAAATTATGTCTCGCTCAGAATTTGAAGACTTATCTTGCCAGACTCGTGATGTAACGATCAACATCCGAGCCACTCAGAGTCAGAGGGATCTCATTGATCAAGCCGCTCACATCCAGGGAAAAAGCCGGTCCGAGTTCATGCTTGAATCAGCCTATCAAAAAGCCCAAGATGCCTTGCTAGACCGGACTTTTTTTGGGTTAGATGAGCAAAAATATCAGGAATTTGTCGCCCTGCTGGATGCACCTCCTGGGCCAAACGCCAAGTTACACCATCTCTTAAGCACTAAATCTCCGTGGGATTAGATAGCGACGCGCTTCGCCCTCCGGAAAAACTGAATTCGTCCCATCAAATTGAGACCTTTGACTCAGGAAACAGCCCGCTCAATGACTGGCTCAAACGCCGTGCGTTAAAAAATGAAGCTGAGGGGGCTTCCCGAACTTATGTTCTCTGCGCGGGGGACGTAGTGATTGCATATTACTGTCTTGCAAATGGGGCCGTGGCACAAACCACAGCAACGGGTCGAGTTCGGAGGAATATGCCGGATCCGATTCCGGTGATGGTGATTGGAAGACTGGCGGTCGATCGCCACTGGCAAGGCAAAGGAATCGGGAGTGCACTGCTACGAGATGCCATTCTTCGGACCCTGCAAGCGGCTGAAATTGCAGGAATTCGGGCAATTCTTGTTCATGCGATTTCGGAAGATGCCAAGCAGTTTTATGAAAAGTGTGGATTTACTGCTTCTGAGCTTGATCCGATGACACTAATGGTGACAGTTAAAGATGCGATCGCCGCCCTGGGTTAGTCAGGCTCAAACATAACCAGGACTTACCCATGAACCCTAAATCTGTAGAGGCGATTCGCGAATCGCCTCTACAGATTTAGGGTCCGCTCAGAAAATATGCGGAACTCCTGATCACCTATATTTCAATGCTTAGGGAGTCCAAAAAAATAAATTATCCAAGTTCTGCGGTGAAAAACTTGACTCTTCAGCCTGCGTAGGCAGGCTTTGTCCGTATAGCCCCACCCTTGAGGGTGTGGGTTTTGGGTATTTTATTTTTTGGAGTTCCCTTA
>NZ_JAMXOT010000166.1 GCF_024220515.1 Oscillatoria sp. HE19RPO | reverse complement strand
AGGGCGATCGCCTGTTACCAAGCGGCATTAAAAGTTTATACCCCAGAAGCCTTTCCCCAAGACAATGCCAGAACCCAAAATAATCTGGGGGCTGCCTATAGCGATCGCATCCGAGGGGAACGCGGCGAGAATCTCGAAACGGCGATCGCCTGTTACGAAGCGGCATTACAAGTTAGAACCCGAGAAGCCTTTCCCCAAGACAATGCCGAAACTTTATTTAATTTAGGACTTGCCTATCGCGACACTTCCCAATTGCAGAATGCCTACGATACCTTTGCCCAAGCAATTAACACCGTAGAATCGATCCGCAGCGGCATCATTGAAGGCGGGGAGGCAGATAAACAGAAATTAGCCGAAGAATACAATCAACTGTATCTGGTAATGGTGGAAGTCTGCCTAGAATTAGAAAACTACGCTATAGCTTTGGAATATGCGGAACGCAGCAAAGCGAGAAACTTAGTCGAATTACTTGCCGCTACGCGCCTCAAACCCGAAGGAGTTTCCCTGGAAGTTTGGGAACGTTACGATCGCCTCTATCAAGAGTGGTGGAACATCCAGCAGCAGCGCTATAGTAGCGCCTCCTCCACCCCCGCAACCGCCACTGCCGACATCTCCCACCGCCTCACCCAGTTACGCCAAGACATCGATACCTTAATCGAAACCGAAATCGCCCTCCACGATCGGAAATTCCGCTTCGGGCAAGAAGTAAAACGGATCCGCTACGCCGAAATTCAAGCCCTGGTGGATCGCAACACCGCAATTGTGGAGTGGTATTTTACCAGCAAAGGCATCCACGCCTTTATCGTCACCTGCCAAGGGCAACAACCCATCCCCGTCTCCACCCCCAGCGATGCTGTTGAAGCGTTAGGACAGTTGACGGATGAGTATAAAAACGATTATCTTCACTCAGATGACACTCACTGGCAGCAGCAGTTACCCGCTTACCTGCAACGGTTGGCAGAGATTCTGGAACTGGATACCCTGCTGTCGCACATTCCCCCCCAGTGTCAGCAGTTAGTCTTAGTTCCCTATCGCTATTTGCATTTGTTCCCGCTTCACGCCTTACCTGTTTCCGAGACAGAATATCTCAGCGACAAATTCCCCCAAGGAATTCGCTATGCCCCCAGCAGTCAGATTTTGCAGCTATCTTTATCGGAAGATAGCACAGCAGAGGATACCCGAGAGGGCAAGATACCCCCACGTCCAGAAATACCGAAAGCTCTATTTGCTATTCAAAACCCAACAGAAGACGACCGCTTAGAACCTTATGTTTCTATTGAAATTGAGGCATTACAGAAACTATTCACTCCAGTCACCGTATTAAAAGGAAAAGCGGCGAGCAAAACTGCATTTACGCAAGTTGCGACCCAATTAAAAGAGTCAGCCTTCGTTCACTTCTCCTGTCACGGTTCTTTTGAGTTTGAGAACCCTCGCATTTCAAAGCTGTTTCTTGCTGATGCCAAGCTGCCGGGAATAGAGTTATCCGAAAAAATCAATCCTCTTGGATGCCTCACCCTGCCGGAAATTTTTAACCTGCGTTTCCGGCAATGTCGCCTCCTCACTCTTTCTGCCTGCGAAACCGGCATCACCGATATCACCACCACCAGCGACGAATATATCAGCATTCTCGCTGGATTTTTCTTCGCCGGTTCGCGCAATGTGTTGGGGACGCTATGGGAAGTTGATGCCTTTCCCACCGCAATTTGTATGATTCACTTTTATAAAACTCTCCTCGACTACAAAACTTGTCCCTCCGTAGCGTTGGCATTGAAGCAAACCCAGGAGTGGATGCGGCAAGTTACGGTTGCTGGTTTGTTAGAATGGCTCGATGAGTGTCGGTCGATCGGGGAGGAACGCCGGAAGGAAATGCGGGATGATTTAACGGACTGGTATAGCCAGACCGAAATTCCGTTTCAAAAGCCCTATTTTTGGGCGGGGTTTTGCGCCGTTGGACAGTAAAAATCCAAGCCAAAAGACAATGGAACTCTTGCAGAATTACGAAGAGATCCCCCCAACCCCCCTTAAAAACGCCAATCGGCTTAAGAAATTTAAGTTATAATTAAGCCGAGTATCTTTTGAGGGAAAAGAACGATGTCATCAGCAGCAAACGATTTGGTGGAAATGGTAGAAGCTTTACCGATTGAACTACAGGAACGAGTGGTAGAGCATTTGCGCGAGTACATTGCCGATCTACAGGATGAACAGCAGTGGGATGCCTCCTTTAGTCGAACCCAGTCAGCATTAGTCGCGGCGGCGCGAAAAGCGAAACGGGAACGGGCAGAGGGAAAAGCAACTGTAATGGATTACGAGCAGTTATGAAATCTGAAGTTCTTCCCTCCTTTTGGGCTGAGTATCGCAAGCTCAGTGATGATATTCGGCAACGTACCCGCAAAGCTTATCAGCTATGGGCTGAAAACCCATTTCATCCTTCTCTGCATTTTAAGTGCATCAATCAGAAAGAGGAGATTTGGTCAGTGCGAGTTACGCGGGGGTATCGAGCAGTGGGATTGAAAGAGGAAGACACAGTAACCTGGTTTTGGATTGGTAGCCATGATGATTACGAGCAATTTTTTGGCTAAAATGTGTGTGGCGTTATAACCTTTGAAGTGATTCTCAAGGAAATTAAAACGATGATGACACCAGAAGAAACAATAGAAGCCTTTCTGCAAGTTTGGGAAAACAAGCCAGACTTGTTTCTATCGCCGGATGTAACAAACGAAGAGTTAGACAGTTTAAACAAACAAATTACCTCGTCCAGCGATACATCTAACGCAGAGATTGCCAAACAGATTAGAGAGTGGTGCAAAAATCATCCCACTATCAGAGATGCAGTACGCGCCGCCCCAAAAAAAGTTAAAGGATACCAAAACATTTCCACTCAAGAAAGTCACTCTTTGCAGAATCAATATCCCAAAATTTCCTCAAGTTTGCGAGAACGACTTCCGAAAATTACCGAAAGCAAACCCAATGAATGAAGTTTGGGATGCTTTAGTTCGGGAACATCTGGAAAGTTGCGAGTATAAAATTGCGGGGTATTGGGATGAAAGCGATCGCTATTATGCAGAAATTGCCTTACCGCGCAGGTTGTCGGCTGAACTGATTAACTGTGCGATCGCTGTTTGCGGAGACAAACACCGGATTTACCTTCAATTTGTGCTGAAGAGTGCAACCCCTAAAGGGGTTACTACAAACGGGACGTTAATGCTGATTTATGATAAAAATATGGAATTTGTGGATGAAAATTGGCAGATCGATCTGAATTCTCTATGGATGGGGAACTCGTAAGATTGAAATCTACGGTTAAAGAGACTTTTGTCTAATTTGATGAAAGAATTTTTTTAATTCAAAATATCCTTTTAGTGTAGCTACGGGGTAATAATCGATGTTGGAACAACTAGATAGAATCACATTTAATCCTAAAGTAATGACAGGAAAAGCCTGTATTCGAGGAATGCGACTGCCGGTTTCTTTAGTGGTTAATTTAGTGTCAAACGGTAAAACAGCAGCAGAAATTATCGAAGACTATCCCTATTTGGAACCGGAAGATATTCGCCAAGCTTTGTTGTATGCGGCATGGTTAACCGAGGAAAGAGCGATACCCATTAAAAACAATCCAAATGTGGAGTCAGTTCAATGAAGTTTTTGGCCGATATGGGAATTTCCCCGCGCACAGTTGCTTGGTTAAGAAGTCAAGGCTATGATGCCATTCATTTAGTGGAACAAGGACTAGAACAAATTCCCGATGAAGCAATTTTGGTTAAGGCTGAAACTGAAGAAAGAATAATTCTTACTGTGGAACTAGATTTCGGTTTTTTGTTGGCAACAACTAAATCTTCATTACCCAGCGTTATTTTATTTCGGCTAGGAAACGCCAGTCGGGAAACGCTCGAAAAAAGATTAGCAGATGTTTTGGCAGAATGTGAAACGGAATTATCTACTGGCGCAATTATTTCTGTAAGTGATGAATATTTACGAGTGCGTCGTTTACCCATATAACCCAATTGTTGCCGCCACTCAACCCTTAAAGTATGATAAAGGAACCCACTCCCGACAAGGCAAACCCAATGAACCCTAAACCCAGCGATCGCATTTTTGCGCCAAACATCTATTTATGCGCCTACTACCTCAGCGACGACGCCAGAGAAAATCATCCCCTCTGGCAAGAATGCGATCGCCTTTTAGATAAGTTAGCTTCAAAACCAGAATCCCTCAAAAATCATCTCGATTTTAGCCAATCCAGAAATGGGGAACGTCAGATTTTACTCCAGGGTAAACCTCGGATTGACTTCACTCTGAAAAACGACGACGAAATTGAAGTCTATGCTCAACCTTTGAAACTCTCAGAAGATAGCTATGCGTTAGTCTTCAATGTCGGTTATGACGAGGAAAACGAATCGACTCCACCAGAAGTCGAGGTGAATCTCCTCAACAGCTTTAACCCCGAAAATTGCTTGCTGCTGCCAAAATCTGATGATAATTTTCTGGGACAAACTATCCTGCTTACCGCTTGGATAACCACCAAAACCAAACAACGGAATGCCACCTATCTACAAAACCTTGCCAATACCTGCTACCAGGAGTTACTCGGCAAGAATGCACCGCCATTATACCGCAGTGGCGAGTTATTTGGTAGCTCAATTTTTGAATATGGCAAACCCCGTGAAGCTGACAATTCTCCCCACGTCCTGATCTGGCTATTTCGCGACGAAGCTGCCGATCGCACTCTGCAAGATTGCTTCGATCCTATCTTCGATATGTTCTTCTATCGGAGCAAAATTGTCAAAGCGTTTCAAGACAGTCGCAACATTTACGACGAACTGAAGCAAGATTATAAACAACTTGACCCCTTCTTCGACAACCTGCAAAAAAAACTCGATAGCGCTAACCCCGACAAAGACGACAGTTACTTAGACGAGTTTAAAACCCAGTTAAAGCAACTCGCTTGCGATTCGTTGGAATACACCCGCCTCTTGCGAAAGCTGGAAGATTTTGCCAATACAATCGAGATAAATCTTTACAATTATAACGAGACAATTGAGCAAATTTGTGCTACACTAGGAACCGATAAGGAAGAACTATCATTTTTACAGCACTTCAGTCAACAAACCGCACCGTACTTCTACAGGCAAATCCAAGGGGACTTAGGCTATTTTGAACATGGGACGGAGTTAGTTGAGCAAGCGATCGCTTCGATTCGAGGGATTGTGGAAATCGACCAAGCCAAACGCGATCGCCAAATCGAAACTGCGATTTACGTGATTGGCGCTGGGTTAACAGGCGCGGGAATCGCCGCATCGAGTTCCGGCTATCTCACTGCTGGCAGTCAAAATGGTGAGATGACCATCCAATGGATTCCCGATTTTAGCCATTCGATTCATCCCTTTACCAAAGTGCTGGGAATTAGCATCGCGATCGGGGTTGTATTGGGAGTTGTCGCTTTGCTGATTAGAAAATTGATAGAATTAAAAAGCGTCACGACAATGTTGCACCGGATATTTAAAAAGCTAAATTGATTGAAGAAGGCGCACTAGAATTGATTGTGAAAATTGCGATTTTTAGTGCTAGTTATGACCTCAATGATAAGCTGAATGCCTATCAACGCAATGGAGTTCAGGAATATATTGTCTGGCAAATTTATAAGAATAAATTGGATTGGTTTATCTTCCAATAAGGTCGATAGGTTTCCTGAGAGTCGGATGAACAGGGAATTTTGCGATCGCAAGTGTTTCCGGGTCTATGGTTGTCTGTAGAAGCGTTGCGAGGAAAAGATGGCGCGAGTCTGAATACGGTGTTGCAGCAAGGGTTACAGACAGCAGAACATCAAGGGTTTGTGCAGCGTTTGGCATAGTTTTCAGCGGAGTGATGGAACGGATATTAAGATTAAGTTGAGAAACCGGGTTTCTTTCAACAACTTGTGATAATTTGCAGAAACTTAGGCAAGAAACCCGGTTTCTGGTCCCCTGGCAAGGTTGAGAAACCGGGTTTCTTTCAACAACTTGTGATAAGTTGCAGAAACTTAGGCAAGAAACCCGGTTTCTGGTTTCTTTTGATAGAAACCTGTTATAAAATGGATATAGCCTAACGTTTTATTTTACGCCGATGACTACTATTACTGTGCGAAATACTCCCCCTTTAGAAAGTGGCGATCGCCTGACTCGTGATGAGTTTGAGCATCGCTATCATGGGGCACCGGAGATTACCAAAGCTGAATTAGTTGAAGGAGTTGTGTTTGTGGCATCCCCCGTTCGTGTAAATCGACATAGCCGACCCCATGCGCTGATTATGGCTTGGTTGAGTGCGTATTGGACGGGAACGCCCGGTGTAGACCCCCAAATTGAGCCGACGGTTCGTTTAGATGAGGAGAATGAACCTCAACCGGATGCTTTGTTACGCCTTGAACCGGCAGTGGGGGGTAATTCTTCGATTACGGAGGATGATTATATTCAAGGTGCACCGGAATTGATTGTGGAAATTGCTGCTTCTAGTGCCAGTTATGACTTGAATGATAAGCTGAATGCCTATCAACGGAATAGAGTTCAGGAATATATTGTCTGGCAAATTTATGAGAATAAACTGGATTGGTTTATCTTAGAAGAAGGTCAATATGTTGCCCTAGTGCCGGATGAACAAGGGATTTTGCGATCGCAAGTGTTTCCCGGTTTATGGTTATCCGTAGAAGCGTTGCGTCAGAGGAATGTGGTGCAGGTGGTAGCGGGTGTTCAGCAAGGGTTACAGACAGCAGAACATCAAAAATTTGTGCAGGGTTTGGCGCAGTTTTCAGGGGACCGCCTACAGGCGGATAAATCCCACTGAATAAGACTTTCAGTCGGTTTCAACCGACTTTAGCTATGAGGCCGCCAATCGTTTGAACCCCCGCCGGGTGTTGCCACTTACCCAGTTGAATTACCCCACTGCGATCGCCTTGCCAAATTTGGTCAGGTAGCGGAATGCTTTCACCACAAAACTGGCACAAACATAAGGCGAAGTATTGTAAAATGAAGGCCATGCCAAGGCTTTATCTTCATCGTAGAAGTCGCTGCGTTCCGGATGCCCTTCAATCCAGGCTAATCGCACGGCATGACCAATTAATACATCCAGGACGATATATTCCTGAATCTGTAAATCCGGGTTGCGATCGCAAATTGCCGCGAGTTCCATCAAGGTTTCAATATTCACCTGTCGGTATTCCGGTGCTTGGATTTTATTTAGCAAATGTTCCACCCGCAGGGCAAAATTTTTCTCCCCTGGGGTCATTTCTGCTAAAATTAACTCGCTATCTAAGCGGTTGCGGCGCTCTAATTTATCCCCAATCACCAACCCTTTGCAATGTTGCATCACTTCCCACACCCGAGGGTAAAACTCTTTCGGGACTCGTCCTGCGGCACCATCTAACTGTCGCCGTCGCTGCCAATTTCCGCCAGAGATTTCCTCGGTTTCATTGGGGGAAGGCAGCACCACCCAGTCAATCTCTTGTTCCTGTTTTTGGACGTGCAGGGATTCTTGTTTTTTCAGGAGTTTATTCATCCCGGCATATCCTTTCAACACTTCCCGCAAGCGATTATTAATTTCAAAGGGACTTAATTCCATCACCCGTTCATAGGCTTCATCTTGGGTGAGGTGTAATTCTTTCGCTAATTCACTGGTAATCAGCAAGATTAAGTAACTCACGCGCAGGGTGAGCAATCCATTAAATAAGTCCGGTTCGGCTTTGATTAATAACCCTAGATAGAGTAAAATCTCCTGAGTCAAGACGCGATCGCGAATGTCCTCCCCGCAAAACAACCGAATTTTGTCCACAATTTCTGTATAGGACATCGGACGAGAAATCAGGGATGCCTCCGTATAGGCTTTGCCGACGGTAATCTGCTTTTGCCGGACGAGGATATCCGTCACCGCATCGGATAACCCAATATCCACTTTATTCAACAATCCGGCAGCGCGACGGACGACGGACCAATGAATCTGCTGTTCGGCGGCATTCTCGGTGCTATTACCCTCGGGTTTCGGAGTTGTTCTCGGGTTACTTCCGGCGATCGCACAATCCCCGATCGCCTTCCCGGTTCCCGCCTTAAAATACACTTCATTCAGTAAATCCGCCACTGTCACCGAGCGTCCGGGTCCTGCCAGTCCCGTTTCAAACTCTAATCCCTGCAAGCGACAGAGGGTATGCAACAGTTCAATTTGTTCATACAGATTATAGGAAGATCTCAAACTATCCAGCAACAATCCCGGATCCGTTTCACACTCTAGCATGAACTCCTGAGTATGATTCAACGGCCCATTTTTCTCGGGATCGTAAGCCAAAAAATAACAAGCGGGTGCGGCATTTTTCACCGGATTCTCACTAAACTGAAAGTCATGGAGAAAATCAATCCGCTCAATGCTGCCAGTGAGCATCAATTGATTCAGTCGTCCCAACTTCACCGGCGTCCCTTCGCAGTTCCCGTCCCGCAATTCTTTCATCAGTTCCAGCAATGCCGGGAGAAATCCCTCACTACTGCCATCAGTTTCCAACATCGCATGAGTTAGCAACAAAGTGACCGTGGGACGTCCTACCCCATGACCCCCAATTTGAGGATAGCGCCACCAATGGCGATGGATATAGGCGAGTTCACCCTTGATATTGGATACCAAAAAGTGATAATCTAAGGTGAGGTAAAACTCCTGTTGGTCTAAGAACGACGGCAAGAAGACAATCGTTTCCCCGCGAATCCGAAAAATATTAGAAGTAGTGAGACTGCGTAACCGGCGCACAGGTCGTCCCGTTAGCCCGAACTTATCGTTCCGGCCAATTTGCCGATAGACCCCAGAGAGGTCTCGCGCTTTTCGCACTTGAAGCGGTTCGACTTCTGCCGGAGTTTGGGTGGCAATCCCATGATAGGCGAGTTCGGTTTGTAGGTCTTCATCTTCCGCCAGCAGGGCGATTTGCACCACAGGTTTGCGGCGTCCGGCGAGGGTGCGGCGACGTCCTAGGGGGTCAATATCCCCTCGGTGTAACAATCCTTCATCGAGCATCAGACCGAGGAAATAGAGGCTTTGGGCCCAGACTAAGGGGAGATTTTCATTGGGGAGGCGCGTTTGAGTCTGGGGATTTGCCCGTTCCGCTTCTACTTTGTCCGCAGGAACGTAATACAACTCGGGAAGGAGTTTCAATCCGTAGGATTCGACAACTAGGGAGTTGAGGCGTTCTTTATACTCTTCGATTTGGGTGCGATCGCCTCTAAAAATGCCATCCAGGAATAAGTAAGTGAAAAATAACGGCCACTCACATTCAATATTCTCAAACTTTTTCAGTTCCCAAGGTTCGTAATGCAAGCGCCAAGGGTCTTCCAAAACCGTTTGATGTCCATCCCGCAAAAACCGCTTGCAGCCGTATTTCCCCTGTAATTTATTGATGACTTTCTGTTTGGTGCGATCGCATAAAGGCCCATCCTCAATTGCAAAAGCCGGAAACGTAATGATACTCAACAACGCCGCATCCACTTCCTTAGAACTCGATTCCCGAGGTAGAATCGATTCCAAAGTCTGTCTTGCGCGGGCAATTTCATCCGCCAAGACATGAATCACCGAATTCTGAGACCCTTTCACCCCAAACAGATTCACCCCATTAATCGCTTCCAATGCCGCCAGTGCCATGCCAATGGAAGAAGCATTTAACTCCGGATTCCCTTTATTAATTTTATTTCCCCGTTCCCAAATTCCATAATCCGGAGTGCGATAAGCTCGTCCAATATAATAGACTAAATTCTGAATAAAATTAACTTCATCCACCGTATAAATGATGGACAATCCCGAAACCGTCATTTGAGCCAACATCAACAAAAAGATGGACGTGGCATCAATTTGGAGATGTCCCCACTCATTATCCCCAACCACCGTATCTCCGCTATGGGTATCAAATTTGGCGTGCAAAGAATCCAGCAGGGATTGGGTTTCTTTGAAGCGTTCCACCTTGTCTGCTTGTCGCATCATACAAAACAGCAATCCCCGCATCAACTTGACAACACTATGTTCTAACTCATAAGTGCGTCCTTGGGAATCATCCATTTTGCGATAGGCGAGGGCCAACCCCCAAACCGCGAGAATGCTATAAACATTGTCGCGCACCCAGGCATCGGTATAGTCGCCGTGGGCGTTGATGGCAGTAGAAGCCGGTAACAGTCCTGTAATCGGATTTTGGCGAACTAGGATGAGTGACTGGATCTGGTGATAGTAATACTCTAATCGGGTTTGACGTTCGTTTGAGGTCAGGGTCATGAGGTTGTTGGGGGTTGAAGAAACAGTAAGATTGGACTCGTTGGCGCAAGGGATTTTTACCCCGCCTTGAGAATATCCTGGCGCTTTGATTCCAATTTTTATAAATGGGACCTCTCCCCCCCCAGCCCCCCCTCCCCTCCGAGGGGAGGGGGGGGAGTAATCACTCCCCCTTCCCTTGTAGGGAAGGGGGTTGGGGGGTTAGGTCTGATTTGGACTTTAATTCTGTCTAGTTAGTTAATAAAATTAAAATATAATTAAAATCAAATTTCGTCAAGAATAAGCTGAGGCATTAGCAAGCTGGAAGTAAGGGTCTAAAAACAAAAGGGTTATGTTACAGGTGTTGCAAAAATTTTCCGTATTAGGATTGCCGGTTCATATTACAACTGACTATCGAGATTGGTTACAGTCACGTTTGCAGCAACGCCAGGGTACTCATGTGGTGACGCTGAATGCGGAAATGGCCATGCAAGCGCTAGAGACTCCGGACCTCGCTGAGGTGATTCATCAGGCGGATTTGGTGATTCCTGATGGTGCCGGAGTGGTGTTTTACTTTCTCGTCCGGGGTCGAAAAATCCAGCGCTGTCCGGGAATTGAACTGGCGGAGTCATTGGTGCAGTTAGCGGGGGATTTGGGGGAGGACTGTTCCACCTTTTTCTTTGGGGGGAAACCGGGAATTGCTGAGATAGCGGCGAAGCGATGGCAAACAGAGTTACCGGGATTGGCGATCGCCGGAACCCAGGATGGATATCTCTCTCCAGAGGATGAACCGGCGTTCAAAGCGCGACTGCAACAACTGCAACCCCGATTGATTTTAGTCGGATTAGGCGTTCCTCGACAAGAGTTTTGGATTCGAGAAAATCGCCATTTATGTCCCGAAGCAATTTGGGTGGGAGTTGGCGGGAGTTTCGATATTTGGTCGGGTCAAAAAGAGCGAGCACCCGTTTGGTTACAAAGGATACAGATGGAGTGGGCCTACCGTCTCTATCAAGAACCCTGGCGCTGGAGACGGATGTTAGCATTACCCCAGTTCGCCTGGATTTCCATGAAAACCGCCCTCCGGCAGTAAGCATATTTCCAATTGTTCGTAGTAACGACTTCAGTCGTTTCCAATGTTTGTAGTAACGACTTCAGTCGTTTCCAATGTTTGTAGTAACGACTTCAGTCGTTTCCAATGTTTGTAGTAACGACTGAAGTCGTTATCCGGTGTTTGTAGTAACGACTGAAGTCGTTATCCGGTGTTTGTTAAAGCGCGCGCGCATCTTAAATATTAAAGGTCCGAGTCACCTTACCTCTTCCCAAGGGGGAGAACGACTGAAGTCGTTACTACGAACTAAGAAAGAAACGACTGAAGTCGTTACTACGAACTAAGAAAGAGAACGACTGAAGTCGTTACTACGAACTAAGAAAGAAACGACTGAAGTCGTTAC
This sequence comes from Oscillatoria sp. HE19RPO, assembly GCF_024220515.1. Classification (GTDB taxonomy): domain Bacteria; phylum Cyanobacteriota; class Cyanobacteriia; order Cyanobacteriales; family Laspinemataceae; genus Laspinema. The sequence continues at coordinate 42,124 of NZ_JAMXOT010000166.1, read as the reverse complement.
TACGAACTAAGAAAGAAACGACTGAAGTCGTTACTACGAACTAAGAAAGAGAACGACTGAAGTCGTTACTACGAACTAAGAAAGAAACGACTGAAGTCGTTACTACGAACTAAGAAAGAGAACGACTGAAGTCGTTACTACGAACATGAAGAAACGACTAAAGTCGTGACCTTGAAAGGGAAGACCCTCTTCCTCCCCATCCTCCTCATCTCCCCCATCAACCAATGACCAATGACCAATGACCAATGACCAATGACCAATGACAACTCCCCCCAAACTACGCCGACACCCGACGCTGTGCTTGTTGTTCTTGGATGCGATCGAGGGTGCCGGTGGGGATGGAGGCGATGAGCGATCGCGTGTAGTCTTTTTGAGGGTTGCTGTAAATGCTTTCTGCCGGACCGACTTCTTCTACTTTGCCTTTATTCATGACTAGAATGCGATCGCTCATAAACTTGACCACACTCAAATCATGGGAGATGAAAATATAGGTGAGTTTAAACTCCTCCTGTAATTCTTTTAACAAATTCAGCACCTGCGCTTGGACCGACACATCTAAGGCAGAAACCGATTCATCGCAAATAATAAACTTAGGATTTAGCGCCAATGCTCTAGCAATACAAATCCGTTGTCGTTGACCTCCAGAAAACTCGTGGGGATAGCGATTCATCAATTCCGCATTTAATCCCACTCGTTCTAATAAATAGGCCGATCGCTCTCTTCGGTGGCGCGAACTCTCACCCACTCCATGTATTTTCAACGGTTCCATCACTAAGTTCCCAATGCTCATCCGTGGATTGAGGGAACTAAACGGATTTTGGAAGACAATTTGCATTTCTCGGCGCACTTGTCGCAACGCTTTCCCTGCAAGTTTACCCACATCTTGCCCTTCAAATAAGACGTTTCCAGCAGTGGGTTCAATTAATCTTAATAAGGTGCGAGCGAGGGTGGTTTTACCACAACCGGATTCTCCCACCAATCCCAAGGTTTCTCCCGGATACACTTCAAAAGAAACCCCATTCACTGCCATTACATAGCGTTGGGTTTCTCCAAAGACCCCGCGCACCGGAAAAGCAACTTCTAGGTTACGAACTTCTAATAAGGGGGACTTTTGCTGTAAGTTGGTTAACCGTTGTTGTACGTCCGCCGCACTGACTTCTTGGATGTTTGTTACTCCGTCAAGGGATTCGTGAGTTTCGCTGTGTTTTTCCCGAATCTCGCGATCGCCACTGGCATTGGTGACCTCTTCCATAAAATCCGAGACTGTCGGCAGATAAATTAACCGGCGATCGGGACGGGGACGACAAGCTAATAGACCTTTTGTATAAGGATGTTGGGGATTAGAAAAAATTTGCAATACCGAACCCTGTTCGACAATTTTACCTTGGTACATCACCACCACCTGATCCGCGATTTCCGCAATCACCCCAAGGTCATGGGTAATAAACATCATGGACATTCCCCTGCGATCGCGCAAATCCCGCATTAATTCCAGGATTCTCGCCTGGACCGTCACATCCAAGGCCGTTGTTGGTTCATCCGCAATCAGCAACGTCGGGTCACAGGAAATCGCCATTGCAATCATCACCCGCTGAATTTGCCCCCCAGAGAGTTCATGGGGAAAGCGCTTCAAAATCGCCAATTTTTGCTGATTCACCTGTTGCATGATTTCCCGTTCCGTTGCCGTTTCAGGCAACTGCACCTGTTCGCGCAACTCTGCATCACTGGGTAACAACTTCACCTCTTGTAAAGCTGCGATCGCCCGTCTTCTAGCCTCGGATTCTGATACTTGATGATGCAACAAAATCGCTTCAGTCAGTTGAAATCCGATATTATAAACCGGGTTCAAAGAACTCATGGGTTCCTGAAAAATCATCGAAATTTTGCCCCCGCGATACTGCTGTTTCGCTTGGGGAGGGAGGGCCAATAAATCGACGGGTTCTTCGTCCTGAGTTCCTCGAAACCAAATTTCGCCCCCGGAAATCCGTCCCGGAGTCGGCACTAATCCCATCACCGCCAGGGAGGTGACGGATTTCCCGGAACCCGACTCCCCCACGATCCCCACGGTTTGACCGCGTTGAACCGTAAAGGAAATTTGGTCAACCGCTTTAACGGGTCTTCCTTCGGTGAAAAATTGGACTTGCAGGTTGCGAACATCAAGAACGGTGTCTGTCATGGAGAATTAGGGGGAAAAGTTAGGAAGATTGTAACAGGGTCAGTTCGATAGATATTGTAGTGTAAGCGGTATTGTTAGAAGAAAAACTGCATCAGTATGCTCTCAATAGTAACCCACTCCGGAGCGGGACTGCTCCCCCGCTACTCTCTCCATCGGGGACCCTGGCACTAAAAACCCAGTCCAAGTCTGGAAAAGCCCCCACGGTGACAGGTTCAGGTTGCTGACCCCTTATTCCCCTCAAAGATGAATATTGCTATCCAATCAAAATCCTAAACTCATCAAATCACTTTTCGACCCAAGGATGAATCCCGCACCCCGTCAAAAACATCGGGTTCGATCCATATTCCCTCAGCATTCAGTTCTTGGCGAAAGGACTGAAGACGTTGCCAAAACTCTCCCCCGGTTTCAATTGATAAGCTAATTTCTTGACCATCCGGAATATCTAGGTCATCAAATATTTCGATATTTCGGCCTTTTTTAATTCCTTTGATTTGCATAAGGTATTGTTTTTAGTCTCTCATGAATAAACTTTTTAAAATTATAACATCCCCATCTAAAAATTTCATCAATCAGACAGAATAGGAAGAGTTTAGAGTCAATCTAGCCCGGTCCCGCAGGGGTGAAGGGTGGAAAAGCAGAAAGAGGCGATCGCTCGCCTCTGTATCAACAAAATCTTTTAATACCCTGACGCACCCAGGGGATTGACTCGGGGATGAACTTGACGGATTCACCTTTCCCCTGGAGGGCGATCGCTTCTTTTGATTACTGCGGGGTAGGGTGTTGATGGTTTTGATGATCTTGATGATCTTGATGGTTGGGGCCATATTCTCCGTGGCCCATCATGCCACCGCTATTCATGTTTGACTGGCAATGCTTCATCATTCCCTGCATTTGCCCCCTCATTTCCTCCATCTGCGCCCTCATTTCCTCGTGCTGTTGCTGCATTTGTTCGAGAGTCATGGGGGGGACCGGTCCTGCGGGTCTTTGTGCGAATAAAGGACCCGCACTGACTCCTAATAGGGTCAAACCTGCAACGGCGGTTCCGAGGACGGTTTTGGTGAAGAAACTTGCGTTCATTGCGACTTCTCCCTGGCTGAATTTTTTCCTGTTAAACACAGGATAAACCCTCCAGTTAAGAGGAGAGTCTAGGGGGTTTTACAATTCTTTACAACCTGGTGGAGATGATGCGGGGGCGATCGCCTCGGGAGGGCTGTCTGGGACCTAGTGTTGGGATTATAGCAATTGGAGGGTGGGCAATGCCCACCCTCCAATTGCTCTCTTAGCCCGCGCAGGCGGGCTTCGTCCGTATAGCCCCACCCTTCAGGGTGCGGGTTTTTATTAAGTCCAATTCCCCAAACGGAGATTAACTAATCGCTGCTGCCTCTTGGAGTTCAGGGTCTTGGAATAGAGGCGTGCTCAGGTAACGTTCCCCAAAACTTGGCTGAATCATCACAATCAGTTTGCCTTGATTTTCTGGCCGTTGAGCGAGGCGGATCGCCGCGCATAAGGCGGCACCGGAGGAAATACCGGAGAGGAGACCTTCTTCCCGGGCCAAACGACGACCGTAGGCCATTGATTCATCATCGCTGACCACAATCACTTCATCAATGAGTTCGACATTTAAAACATCGGGAATAAATCCGGCCCCGATGCCTTGAATTTTGTGGGGACCGGCAGATCCGCCAGAGAGGATGGGACTATTGGTGGGTTCAACGGCGATCGCCTTAAAACCGGGTTTACGGGCCTTAAGCACTTCGGCCACCCCGGTTAAAGTTCCGCCCGTTCCGACCCCAGCAACCAAAAAGTCTACGGCACCATCGGTATCTTCCCAAATTTCTTCTGCAGTGGTTTGTTGATGAATCTGCGGGTTAGCGGGGTTGCTAAACTGTTGCAACATATAGGCATTCGGGGTACTGTCCACAATTTCTTGGGCGCGAGAGATGGCCCCTTTCATGCCCATATTGCCCGGAGTCAATTCTACCTTAGCCCCATAAGCGCTCAACATCAATCGGCGCTCTTGACTCATGGTTTCGGGCATCGTTAGAATCAGTTGATAGCCCTTAGCAGCAGCGGCCATTGCTAGGGCAATTCCGGTATTTCCCGAGGTCGGTTCAACTAATACGGTTTTTCCCGGAATAATTCTGCCCTGCTCTTCGGCGACATTAATCATATTCACGCCAATGCGATCCTTAACCGAAGCAGCCGGGTTCATGCCTTCTAGTTTCACCACAATTCTAGCCACACAACCTTCGGCTTGAGGAATGCGGTTTAAATCGACTAAAGGCGTGCGACCGACGAGTTCGGTAATATTTCGAGCTATTTTCATGACTTCACTGAATGGATAGGTTTAGTGGGATGATTGACTGTTGAGAACGGTGTAGCGCCCGGTTGCACTCACCGATTGTACTGGGGTTCCCTTGGGGGATTTTTGAGCTTAACCCGACTCCAGTAAACGCTTGAGAATGGGGGATGGTCAAGGTTGATGTAATAAAACTTTACTCATCAAACGTCCCAGGATGTGAGAAGCGGCTGCCAAGTTTTGATAAATGAATCAATCCAAACCCTATTTCTCTAAACTGCATGGGAGTCGTCGTCAACCCGTGAAAATGACAAAAGATTATTATAGCGCGATTTGGAATGATTTTAATTGTGGATTGGGGCGATCGGCATCCATTTTGATTGCTTTTGGCTAGAATTAAAGGAGCAATTACGACAATTTACATTATTGCTTCATTGGCTCCTTCCTATTTAGGCGGGTATCCCCTAGTTCAACGATTTGTGCAAAAGCAATTATGAGTATTCCCCCACAATTCTGCGATGAATCGCCGGGTTATCATATCAAGGTAGAATTGAAGGAGTAAAAATTCTTAAGAGGGAAGCAAAGCTATCCCTTCAGATAGCAATAGTTGGATGTACCCAATGCAATTTTAAGGAACAAAACAGATGATAAATAGCTTTGAACTCAAGAACTTTGGACCGATTCAGCAGTTTGCCTGTCCCAGGGCCAGCCATATAAATGTCATGATTGGAGGGAATGGCACAGGAAAAACTATTTTCCTGAAAGCACTGTACACCGCCATGCGAACGATAGAAGACTATAAACGAGGTAACGAACCCCGTAGTGCTTCGGAAATTTTATCGGAGAAACTATATTGGACTTTTGAGGTAGACAAAATAGGCGATTTAGTCCGAAGAGGATCCGATGCACCCCTGTCTTTCCAGCTAAGTTTTAATGGAAATTCGTTTTTTTATGAATTTGGCAAAGATACGACTAGAACCATTAATCACATAGAAAATCAGGTTTCACCTCGCGAAAGCAACTCAATTTTCTTGCCCGCCAAAGAAATTCTTTCTCTTCAATCTTTGATTTTACAGTCCCGCGAGCAAAGTAAAACTTTTGGCTTTGATGATACCTATCTGGATTTAGCCCGGGCGCTGCGACAAGCTAAAACAAGGGGGGGAGATTATGCTGAATTTGCTCAATCCAGAAAAAGCTTAAAAGATATTATGAGCGGCACTCTGGAATACGATAATCTATCAGAAAGTTGGCAGTTTAAAAAAGGAAATCAAAAGTTTTCAATTGGCGTAACGTCCGAAGGAATTAAAAAATTTTCTATTATCGATACTTTACTGGAAAATCGGTATTTGGACCCTAATTCTATTGTTTTCATTGACGGAATAGAAGGGGCTTTACATCCCACAGCAATTTCCAAATTTCTTGATATTGTTGTAATGTTAGCAGAGAAAGGAATCCAATTTTTTATGGCAAGTCACTCTTATTTCGTGATTAAAAAGCTGTTTTTAATTGCTCAAGAAAAAGATGACATTTCCATTTCCATATTTTCTGCATCTGAAGACAATTGGAATACGGCTAATGTAAAAGAGGGTTTACCCGATAATCCGATTATTGATGAATCAATTCGGTTGTATCAAGAAGAGGTAAGGCTGGCACTGGAATGACTTTAGACCCTATTATTGAGTCAGGCATGACTTTTGGACCTTATCCCGAAGGACATTGCTTTTATATTGAGAACAGTCAAACCTATCAAGCCCTTCAATCCGATGTAAAAATGGCAGAGTTTCTGCTGCTGCGTGATTCAAACCGATCGCTAGTCTGGATTGTTGAGGCAAAATCTAGCTCTCCACGTCCTGAAACTCAACCCAACTTTGATGAATTTATCCAAGAGATTTGTGACAAACTCACCAATGCGATGGCTTTATGTATTGCCACTTGCCTCAAACGCCATGCTTCCACCTATGAAGAATTACCTGTTCCCTTTCAGTCTCTAGCATTAGAAAAAACTGATTTTCGATTGATATTGATTATCAAAGGACATCAGGATTCATGGCTTCCCCCACTCCAGGATGCACTGAAAAAAGCGCTCAAGCCTACCGTCAAAATTTGGAAATTATCTCCGACTTCTGTTGTTGTCATGAATGACCAGATGGCGCGGGAGACCGGATTAATTCAGTAAAACGAATCCGGTGTAAACCCTCGGGTTAAAGTAGGGGTAATTCATCAAACTACCCCTACTCAACTCCTGAACGAGTTATCCTCTGTTCAGGCAGTGTTACACCCTAAGACTGGGTATTAAACCCGGTCTAAATATTCCAAAACTTAGGCTTCATCTAAGGCGGCAACTCCGGGGAGTTCTTTGCCTTCGAGCAATTCTAAGCTGGCACCGCCGCCGGTGGAAATGTGGCTCATTTTATCTGCCAATCCGACTTTTTCCACTGCTGCCACGGAGTCGCCACCGCCGATGATGGTGGTGGTGCCTTTGGGGGTCAGTTCGGATAAGGTATGGGCGATCGCCTCGGTTCCTTTGGCGAATTTGTCGATTTCAAACACACCCATCGGTCCATTCCAAATCACCGTCTTGCAATCAGCCAGGGCCTCTTGGAAGGTTTTCACGGAATCAGGACCAATATCCAATCCCATCCAACCATCGGGGATATTCTCAACGCTGACAATTTGCGTATTGGCATCGGCACTAAATTTGTCCGCAATCACCACATCCGTCGGCAATAACATCGCCACGCCGCGTTCTTTTGCCTTCGCTTCCAAAGACTTCGCTAACTCTAGCTTGTCATCTTCCACCAAGGAATTCCCCACGCTGATTCCCCGCGCCTTTAAGAAGGTGAAAATCATCCCCCCACCGAGGAGGAGTTTGTCACACTTTTCTAACAGGGTTTCAATGACGCCAATTTTGCTAGAAACCTTAGAACCCCCAATAATCGCCGCCAAAGGACGCTGAGGTTCTTCGATCGCCCCTTTCAGGTATTGCAGTTCCTTCTCCATCAAAGACCCCGCAACGGAAGGACTCAGGTAATGAGTCACCCCTTCAGTAGAAGCATGGGCGCGGTGGGCGGTCCCAAAAGCATCATTCACATACAAATCGGCCACAGACGCCAGTTTTTTCGCAAATTCTGGGTCGTTTTTCTCTTCTTCGGCATAGAACCGGACATTCTCCAATAAGGCAACCTGGCCGTTTTCCATGCCTTTGACCTTGTTTGCCACCTCATCGCCAATGCAGTCATCGCATTTGATAACTTCTTTGCCGAGTAATTCCGAGAGGCGCTTGGCAACCGGGGTGAGGCGCATTTTTTCATTCACCTGACCCTTGGGGCGTCCAAAATGGCTAGACAGAATAACTTTGGCCCCTTTACCCGTTAAATCTTGAATCGTCGGTAAAGCAGCCCGAATCCGGGTATCATCGGTGATGTTACCGGCATCATCAAGGGGTACATTGAAGTCAGCACGAACTAAAACCCGTTTACCGGATAGGTCTGAGGCTGACAAATTTGCTACAGTTTTCTTGGGCATGAAGATCCCTCCTAATTGCGTTTTTTGGTCTGTTTTCTAGAAAATCGGCTTATAGCGCGTGGGATTTAACTCCTGCGCCGAGGCAGTACCCCAAAACTGACGCCAGGAATGGCGTCCTTGATAGATCAATCTCTATCGATCTGGAAGGTTTGCCGTAAACATTTTATCGTTGAGTGCGTCCTAAACACGGCTGCTATGTTTAAAACTGTTCTTTTTCCAATCGATGAAAGTCGCGAGTCCCGTGAAGCGGCAGATACAGTGGCCCAAATGGTCAAAACCTTCAACTCGCGCTTAATTTTGCTCTCGGTGAATGAGGTTCCGGTGGAGGGAGAGGAACCCCCACCTCCAGAACGGGTAATGACCCCGGAGGCGATCGCCGAATTACTCAAAAATGCTCAGTCGATGTTTTCTAAGCTGGACATTGAAGCGGAAACCATTGAACGGGAAGGAAAACCCGCCTTTGTCATTTGCGATGTCGCCGATGAAGTCAATGCGGACTTGGTGATTATGGGTTGTCGCGGCATCGGGTTGACAGAAGAGGGTCTCGCCGATAGCGTCACCAACCGGGTGATTAATCTGGCCCCTTGTCCCGTGTTGATTGTCCCGTAGGGGATAGGGGGGAGATGGGGGAGATTGGGGAGATTGGGGAGATGGGGGAGAGACCATTCTCCCCTGTTCGTAGTAACGACTTCAGTCGTTCTCTTGTCAAAGTTCGTAGTAACGACTTCAGTCGTTCTCTTGTCAAAGTTCGTAGTAACGACTTCAGTCGTTCTCTTGTCTTTGTTCGTAGTAACGACTTCAGTCGTTCTCTTGTCAAAGTTCGTAGTAACGACTTCAGTCGTTCTTCCGGTGCCTTAAAATGTAGCATTTTAAGCTTTATGGTTTGAGCCCTAGACGTGGTTAATCCGGAAACGACTGAAGTCGTTACTACGAACAGTGGATCCGGAAACGACTGAAGTCGTTACTACGAACAGTGGATCCGGAAACGACTGAAGTCGTTACTACGAACAGTGGATCCGGAAACGACTGAAGTCGTTACTACGAACATCGGAGAATGATCTCTCCCCCATCTCCCCCCACTTCCCCATCAACCCATGACAAATGACCAATGACAAATGACCAATGACAAATAACAATGACAACTCCTGACATTCAATGGTATCCCGGCCATATTTCTAAGGCGGAAAAACAACTGGCGGAACAGTTGAAATTGGTGGATGTGGTGTTGGAGGTCCGAGATGCGCGGATTCCTTTGTCTACCCATCATCCCCAGGTGCCGCAGTGGGTGGGGAGTAAAAGCAGAGTTTTGATTATTAATCGGGTAGATACGATTTTGCCCCCCCTGCGCGATCGCTGGCATCTGTGGTTTCAACGCCAGGGAGAAACGCCGTATTTTACCAATGCTCAAGATGGGACGGGGATAAAGGCGGTGTCTAAGGCGGCGAAGGAGGCGGGGATTGCCCTCAATCAACGGCGTCTCGATCGCGGGATGCGCCCTCGCGCTGTTCGGGCGGTGGTGATTGGGTTTCCCAATGTGGGCAAATCGGCGTTGATTAATCGCTTAGTCGGGCGTCGGGTGGTGGAAAGTGCCCGACGTGCGGGGGTGACTAAGCAACTGCGCTGGGTTAGGATTTCTGATGAACTGGAACTGTTGGATGCCCCTGGGGTGATTCCCAGTAAGTTAGAGGACCAAGATGCTGCTTTAAAGTTAGCCATTTGTGATGATATTGGCGAGGCAGCTTATGATAATCAACGGGTGGCATGGGCATTTGTGGATATGGTGAAAGAAATTGAGGCAATTGGGAGCGGATGGATGCCACCGGATGCGTTGCGATCGCGCTATAAACTTGACCCCCTCCCCATTACCGGGGAAGATTATCTGCATAATTTTGCCGAATCCCGATATGAAGGCGATGTGGAACGGGCGGCGAGGCAAATTCTCAATGATTTTCGCAAGGGATTGTTAGGGAAAATTCCCTTAGAATTGCCTCCGGAGTAACGGGGTTCAAGAGGGCGATCGCCTGGGCAAGTTACCCGAGGGCTAGAATCTCTGGCGACACCGGGGTAATTGCCCTTCGCAGTTCGCTTTCAGTCGCATTCAGCACAAGAGCTAAGACTCTACCTGTGGACTCCTGCTGAATGAATGTCCCTTCCATCTGTCCATTTTCATTGGGATCCAGTTGGCCTAGGGACAATTCACTTAACACCAAAATATCATCAGTCGTATAGGTTTGCAAAATAGCGACTTCGGTCTCTAAATCCCGAGTAAATGGTTGAAACACCAAATCATTCACCGTTACGTCTGCGGTGAGTCCAATGCGATCGTTATTAAAATCTAAAATAATATCTGCTTCTTCGGGATTGGTCGAGGCGGCATCGGTGCGCAGGACAAATAAATCTGTACCACTTCCCCCCACCAGGCGATCGAGTCCGAAATCCCCGATTAGGGTATCATTTCCTTCCCCACCTATCAGCAAATCGTTGTCTTGACCCCCTCTGACGAGATCGTTTCCTCGACTCCCAACGACTAAATCATCCCCGCGATTGCCATTGAGAATATCATCCCCTTCTTCTCCATAAACGGCATCATTATCCTGTCCACCGCGCAAGGTGTCATTACCCCCTCGGCCAAATAATAGATCGTTGCCCAAATTGCCGTTGATCAGTTCATCAGATACCGAACCAGTGACCGTATCATCCCCTGCTAAAGCTCTGACTCCCCCTGGGCGTTCAGCGAGTTGTCCCGGACTCAGCCTAAAATCATCGGGACGCAGGGGGTCATCCCGGAGGTCCAAAAAGTCCTCTGGGTTTAATCCATCACCCGGGGGAGGTCCCGGTTCTGTCGGTCCCGGTGTTGGTCCCGGAACCGACACCGGGTCGGGTTCTTCTGGGATCAGTGTACTCAAGCAACCACAGGCTAAATCTCCGGGTAAAACTCCTGCTACCATCTGTTTTTCTCCCTGTTGAAACTCACGTTATTGATTCTTTTTATTGTATGGCCTGATTTCCAATCCTCAACCCCTGGGATGAACCGGATGAACCGCAGGACAAGACTTGTCGGTGGATTTGAGCGTTTCCTCAAATTTTAAATCCCATGTCTTTTAAACTTTGGCGCAACGCTGGACCTGCCGGGGATTTTCGTTGTTCATAGAGGGAAACTGACCGTCGAAAGGCTTCTAATCCATCTAAAATATTGCCGCCTTTGAGTAAGGCAACGCCCAGATTTTGATAGGCTTCGGCATAGTTGGGATTGAGTTGAATGGCTCGTTGATAGGCGGCGATCGCCAGGGGAATTTGCTTTTTCTCTTTTAGGGCAATTCCCAGGTTAAAATAGGCTGAACTCAGGGATGGGTCGATTTGTAAGACTTTTTGATAGGTGGCGATCGCCCCGGTGAGATTTCCGGTTTCAAGCAGGAGGTTACCTAAGTTGTTATATGCCCCCAATTTGATGGGTTCTAAAATCGGCAGGGCAACCGCTTTTTCATACTGTGCTTTCGCTTTGCTCAGTTTCTGTTTACGGGTATAGGCAATTCCCAAATGATAATGCAGTTCATAGACCACCAAGGGTTCTAAGCGCGTACTGGCGGCTAATCCCAGTTTTAATAACTGCATCCCCCGTTTAATCTCTCCAGTTTGCACATACAATGCCCCCAGTTTGCTGCAAGTATAAGCATCGTTGGGATTGGTGGCGAGATAAGATTCCATTGCTTCTCGGGCTCGGGTCAATTTATCTCGGGAGGCGATGGTTTCTGCTTGATAGCCTTGATGTAAAATTGCCACCTCCATCAATGAACCCACTTGCCATTGATTGGATTGCTGCTGTAACATCCGTTGTACACTATCATCAATCATAGCATGATAGGGCCGCTCAAATTGGATGCCCGGTTGATTTCTAAACAAGCGTGAAACTAGGGAATAAGGGGATTGTTGCGCGCCGATTTCTTGGCGAATTAAGTTCATTAACAGATAGGGGTTCCCTTGGAGGTTGCCATTACCATTCACCAATTGTTTGATTTGGGGGACAACTTCCGGGGTCAAGACTTCATCGGCATCTAAGACGAGAATCCAGTCCCCTTGGGCGTATTTTAGGGATTCATTGCGCGCTGCAGCGAAATCATTGCACCAGTCGAAGTGATGAACCTTTGCACCAAACTCCTGGGCGATTTCTACGGTGCGATCGGTGGATCCGGTATCGAGAACCACCATTTCATCCACCAGATCCTTAACGCTGCCCAGACATTTGGGAAGGGTCGCTTCTTCGTTTTTGACAATCGTGCAAAGACTCAGCTTCATCGGAAACCAGTTAAAGGTAAGGGGTCAATTTTATTGTACTGGTAGAGACCCCGGAATGGTAGTCTAAGTTGAGGGCAGTGGGGATCGCTGCCTCCCGAGACCCGAGACGAGAGTCCTCGCCTCAGGGCGGAGGGATTGGTTTATACTGAGACAGCAGAGGATGAAGAGGTAAGAATGTGGCAGAAATTATTCTCAGAACGGATAATCCAGACCGAGTTACGGACTTAATAAAAAGAGCGATCGCTGCTGAAATAGACCGCCTTGAAAAAAATCTGAAATTCACCCAAACAAGACTTCATGTTTTTGAAGATAAATATAACCAACCCTCCCATCAGTTGAAAAATAGACTGAGGGCAGAAGATATGGATGGGGGAGATTTAGAATATTTAGAATGGGCGGGAGAATATCAACTGTTTTTAGAGTTGGATGAACAAATTAAAATCCTCAAAAGTTTAGAATATGTCAATCCATAACGCCAGTTTTTACCTTAAACTCAGATTGAGTGACCTCGGCACTCTCGTCATCCCGTGAGAACCCAATTAGGAGATGATCCTCATGACTCTAGCCCGATATCCTGACTTGCCAACCCTGGAAAGCGATCGCCTCATGCTCAGAAAAATGAGCCTAGAGGATGCACCGGATCTGTTTGAGTATGCCTCAGACTCCCAAGTTGCCCAATACACCACCTGGACCCCGCATCAATCCCTAGAAGACAGCCAGATTTTTTTAAATTCTATCCTCGAAAAATATCAGACTCATGAAAGTTGTGATTGGGGCATTATCCATAAAGGCGACTGCAAATTAATCGGCACTTGTGGTTTCGTCAACTGGGTTCAAGCTCATCATCACGCTGAAATCGGCTATGCTTTATCCCGACCCTATTGGGGACAAGGATATATGCCCGAAGCTGTAAAAGCTGTCGTCACCTTTGGCTTTCAGGAAACCGACTTAAACCGGATTGAGGCGCAATGTAAATTAGCTAATCACTCCTCTGCAAGGGTTATGGAAAAAGTCGGCATGAACTATGAAGGAATCCTCCGCCAACAAATGTTCAGTAAAGGCAGATTTCATGATATGAAACTCTATGCCATTTTGCGGGAAGATTGGGAAAATTTATCCAAGTAAACGGTGTCATTTCAGGGAAAAAGGGAGTTTAGCTCTCTCATTCCATAGCTAAACCCCCAACCAAACTGACTCAAGCCTTGGGTTTAATTCAGTAAATTGTCGCGACCTTTAGGGCAAATTTTCCTACATTTGAGGCGGCAGAATTACTTTATCAATCACATGAATCACGCCGTTACTTGCTTCGATATCGGCTTGAACCACGTTAGCACTATTGACCATAACGCCATCGTCACCCACTGTCACATTGATGGGACGCCCTTCAAGACTGGGAACTTCCGTGGTACTCAAATCCCCAGACATGACTGAACCCTCTACGACATGGTAAGTTAAAATTTGAACCAACATATCGCGGTTTTCAGGCTGCAATAACTGCTCTAAAGTGCCTTCGGGTAAAGCGGCAAATGCTGCATCGGTGGGTGCAAAAACGGTGAAGGGACCTTCTCCAGAGAGAGTATCCGTTAAACCGGCAGTTTCTAAAGCGGTAGTGAGGGTGGTGAAGGAGTCGCTACCGGCTGCAATTTCAGCAATTGTCTGTTGACTCATTGTCATTGTGTTGTCGGGGGTTTGAGCCACAGCTTCAGCGATCGCCTCGTCAGAAGCTGTGCCATTCTCTGCCGCAGTGTTCACTCCTGCCACCACCGGCAATCCCATCATTAAACTCGTCCCTGCCACACTCAAAAAGATAGCAACCTTTTTGTTGAAACCGTTCCAAAACTTAGAACTCATCAGGTTTTTCCTTATATGTGAAAAATCGAAATTGTCGATGTATGAAGTAATGTTACACGACGATTTTCGATTTGACCACTCCAGCAAAAAAATTTTTCAAATTTCCTGGAATAGCGGGGCCTAGCCCCTATCCGTGAGGATTCTAGTCGGAGGCATAATGGGCCTGGAATTGGCATCAGGAAGGGGGCGATCGGTCCAACTTTCCTCACCCTAAAAACCAATGAAATTTTTGCAGGGCAATAACTTTGCCGATAAATTTGGGCAGATTTATCCAAGAGTCCCTCCCCCAAAACTGAGGGCTAGAACAACCCTTTTTTCCCAGATTGAGTCCCTGAACCAAGAGGGGATGAGTCTTACTTAAATGTGAAAATACCGCGCCCCTTGAGAGATTGATTTAGCCCGAAAAGTCAGTCTATCTGGATTTTTTTAGCGCCAATTTAAGGGCATCTCCAAATTTTTGACTTATATTCTCTTTTAAGTGACACTAATCATTAATTAAATATCTATTTTAGGGTAGAGAGAAATTAGGTCAAGATACCCTATTTATTTCGGAGGATGTTTAGCAAGGGCATCGCCTGGACTGACTCCCCTCTATTCCAAGTCATATCAGAGGCGATCGAGTGCTGCTTCCCTTATGAGTTAACCTGTATAAAAACAGGAATCGGCTTACTTTGAGACAGGTAAAAATTAACCGCTTCTCAGATTTCTAAAAAAGTCAGTTATTGATTTATGATGACAGAGCAGATTATTGAAGAGGTACTGTTATGATAACCCTCGTTAAATTAAAGAACTTTAAAGCCTTTGAGGAACAGTCGTTTCAGTTTGAGCCTAAGAACGAGATGGAGGCTATGCTGCCGATCGCGAGTTTAGCGGTTGGATGTTCAATGTTAATCTCTCAACCTGATTTCCTATTCCTGAGACTCCCATGAATCAACAAGAATTGCTCGATCGCCTCAAACAAACAGTCCACGAAGTCGAACCCTCAGCCGAAATCATCTTATTTGGTTCCCGTGCCCGTGGGGATGCCGCATCAGACTCGGATTGGGATTTTCTGATTCTGCTGAATGGTGAGGTTGACCCCGATCGCTCCTTAGCAGTCCGCGATCGCTTATATCATCTGGAATGGGACTGTGGCGAAGTCCTCACCTCCATTGTCCGCAGTCGTCAAGACTGGCAAACTCCGCTTTACCAGTCCACCTCATTTTATCAATCAATTCAAGAAGATGGCATCCTCCTATAAACCCGATATCGCCTCCCCAAGAATCAAGAAAAAAGCCCGCACAGGCGGGCTTTATCCTTATACCAAATCCGGTTTTTAAAAGTCGGTTTTCGCTTTTAGCCCGCGCAGGCACCGCTTCGTCCGCAAGTGCCCCACCCTTTCCTTACGGAACGCTACGCGAACAGGGTGCGGGTTTTTACAGACCTTTTACAACCGGATTCCGTATTAGAGATTAGCTGGACATTACGAGTTACTTTCCACCATCACCGGCTGGATGACAGAAGTTACAGCGTCAGCGCCATTGCCTTCTAACACCTCTTCCTGAGATTCTTGATGATACAAAGCGGAATCGATGCGGCAACCTCGGTAAGCTAGGACATATAACTCCTTGAGGTCGCGAATCAGGGGATAGCGGGGATTAGCACCTGTACATTGGTCATCAAATGCCTGATCCGCCATTTCTTCCACTTCTTCATAGAAGGCTTTGTCATCCCCAGAGAGGGCTTCTTTCAGGGTTAGAGGAATGTCTAACTCTTTCTTGAGGTTCTCGATCGCCTCTACCAAGTTCTCGATTTTCTCTTGTTCGTTCTCGCCACCCAGTCCGAGATAGTCGGCAATCCGCGCATACCGCCATTTGGCATTGGGATATTTGTATTGCGGGAAGATCGCTTGCTTAAATGGCGTGTCGGTGGCATTATACCGGATGACGTGAGAAATCATCAGGGCATTGGCTAACCCGTGCGGGACATGGAAGGTCGAACCCAGTTTATGCGCCATTGAGTGACAGACGCCGAGGAAGGCGTTGGCAAATGCCATCCCGGCAATAGTAGCGGCATAATGCACTTTCTCCCGCGCTTTCGGGTCTTTCGCACCGTTTTTGTAAGACGAAGGCAGATACTTAAACAGCAAGCGAATCGCTTCTAAGGCCAATCCGTTGGTAAACTCGGAAGCACAGACGGACACATAAGCTTCTAAGGCATGGGTGAGGGCGTCGATACCACCATAAGCGGTGAGTTTCTTGGGCATATTTAGCACCAATTCCGGATCGACGATCGCCATGTTCGGAGTGAGAGCATAATCCGCCAGGGGATACTTGATTCCCGTGCGATCGTCGGTGACAACGGCGAAGGGGGTGACTTCTGAACCCGTTCCCGAGGTGGTGGGAATGGCAACCATGATCGCTTTGACACCCAAGGGAGGGAGTTCATATACCCGTTTGCGGATATCCATAAACCGGGTGGCAAGTCCTTCAAATTCGATTTCCGGATGTTCATACATCAACCACATGACTTTCGCCGCATCCATCGGCGAACCTCCCCCAAGGGCGATAATCACGTCGGGTTTGAAGGAGTTCATCCGCGCCAGTCCCTTATTAACCGTAGTCAGGGATGGATCGGGTTCCACGTCGAAGAAGATGTCATATTTGACGCCAATTTCTTCGAGGACTTCTTCCACGGACTTGGTGAGACCCATGTCGTACAACGGTTTATCGGTGACGATAAAGGCGCGTTGTTTTCCGGCGAGTTCCCGTAGGGCGATCGGGAGGGAACCATATTTAAAGTACACTTTGGGCGGAATCCGGAACCAAAGCATATTTTCCCGGCGTTCCGAGATGGTTTTGATGTTGAGCAGATGTTGGGGACCGACGTTTTCGCTGATGGAGTTGCCTCCCCAGGTGCCGCAACCGAGGGTGAGGGAGGGGTCGAGGCGGAAGTTATACAGGTCGCCGATCGCCCCTTGAGACGAGGGGGTATTAATCAGCACCCGCGCCGTTTGCATTTGCCCTTCAAATTCGTGGATATTCTGGGTATTCGCCGGAGATGTATAGAGTACAGCAGTATGTCCCCGTCCGCCAAACTGCACTAAGTCATGAGCTTTATGGACGGCATCATGAAAATCTGTCGCCCGATACATGGCTAAGATAGCCGAGAGTTTCTCGTAAGCAAAAGGTTCAGCTTCAGAAATCTCTTCCACTTCGCCAATCAGCACCCGCGTCTCTTCGGGTACGGAAATTCCGGCAATTTCAGCCAGGGTTTGAATGGATTGTCCGACAATATCGGGATTTAAGCGTCCGTTGACAATGATTTTGCTGCCGAGTTTTTGCCGTTCTTCTGGGTTCAGGAAGTATGCGCCGCGATCGCTAAATTCCTGTTTGACCTCCTCATACACCTCATCCACCACAATCACCGATTGTTCTGAGGCGCAAATCATCCCATTGTCAAAGGTTTTGCTCAGAATAATCGAGGAAACAGCCATTTTAATATGGGCAGTTTCATCAATCACCGCCGGAGTATTTCCAGCACCTACCCCTAAAGACGGATGTCCGGAAGAATAGGCCGCTTTGACCATACCCGGACCGCCAGTGGCCAGGATTAATTTAATCTCCGGATGCTGCATCAACTGCTGAGATAATGGCACCGTGGGCTCATCAATCCAGCCGATCAGGTCTTCCGGTGCTCCGGCAGCTACGGCAGCTTCCAGGATGATTTTTGCCGCATCTCGGGTGCATTCTTTCGCCCGGGGGTGAGGAGAGAAAATAATCCCGTTCCGGGTTTTTAGGGCGAGGAGGGCTTTAAAAATAGCTGTGGAAGTGGGGTTGGTTGTGGGAACGATCCCCGCGAGAATGCCCACAGGTTCGGCTATTTTCTGGAAGCCAAAAGATTTGTCTTCTTCGATAATGCCGCAGGTTTTTTCGTGCTTATATTTGTTGTAGATAATTTCTGAGGCAAAGTGGTTTTTAATCACCTTGTCTTCCACGACTCCCATGCCTGTTTCTGCTACCGCTTTCTTGGCCAGAGGAATTCGGGCGGAGTTAGCGGCTAGGGCTGCTTTCTTGAAAATTTCATCCACCTGTTGCTGACTGTAGGTGGCATATTTTTCTTGGGCCGCCTTGACGCGCGCAATCAGTTGTTCGAGTTCTTGAGTGTTCGTGACTTTGCTGTTCATGTTAATTATTTCCCTATCTCTCTAGTACCACAACATTAACATTTAGATAGGCTTGATCGGGATAGAATTGTCGGTTTTTGATGAGTGGCCTGGGATAACGAGTCCTGCTCGGGTTTGAGCGGATTAATTGTAATCTAGACTACCCATTTTCAAAGTCTGACTGGGGGTAATTCATGGCTTAGATCAGATGTTTGATGCTGATCGGGGGGTGGGATTTTAGGATCTAACCTCGTTTCGCCATTGCTACACCGTCCGTTAAACTTCTATACCTCTATCATAAACAACTTTTGGGATTTTAGGACAGCAGGGGTTAAAATATTTTTTGAAGGGTTTTTATGTAGGGATTCTGTCTATTTTAACACTTTTTTCCCATTTTGCCGAGGCTGAAATCTTAAATTTTTCTACATTTTTTTAAATCACCGGATCGATGCCAATGACTCAGGAACACAGGGGTGAACCGATGCCGAAGCTCAGATCAGGCTCTAAGCATAAGAGTACCTGGGGACATCGCCCAGGATTTTATTATATTTTAAGCTTTCTCTTGCGATTGTTGATGCGGTTGATGCTATGGATCATGAGTGGGAAATTGCCTCGGTTTGCCCCATCCTCTGCCACCACAGTCTCCGATGGTTAGGTGGCGAGGCCACCCCGTTGCTACAGCCGAAAAATTGGGTCGTCCTCAATCGGTGATGCTGGCTTTCTCATGCTGTATAGAAATTCACCAACCTAGCCCTGTCAAGGTGATAAATTTGATAACGAAAAAAAGTGAGGGAATGTAGGGGCGCTTCGAGAAGCGCCTGTCCAAGAGTTCAATTTGATAACAAAAAAGAGTGATGGAATGTAAGAGAATTATATAAAATAGTTTAATATTTGATTGGCTCAGGACTTACGCAATCTATAAAAATGAACCCCGCCCCAAATGTAGAGGCGATTCGCGAATCGCCTCTACATTTGGGTTTTGCCCTCCAAAAATGCGTAAGTTCTGTAATCGCATCTGTATCCCCTGAGTCCGGGAACCGCTATATCCCAATTTCAATACATCAGCAGTTTACCCAGTCCCCACATTCACCCCAAAAAACAGGGCTGTGTCCACCCTAATCACTCAAACTTCTAACATAGTGTTGCATCACCGGGTCTAGGGTTAAAGCCGCAGATTTGTGGAGTAAATTGCGTTTTTTCAGGGATTGAATCGCCTTGAAAAAATCCGAATCTGATAAAAGTTCCGGGGGTTTCTGGCTAATCTCTACAGGTTGTTCTTGGTTAGCTAACCACCGAATGAGGACTTTTTCCGATGCACTGAGGCGTTGATAATGTTGTTTGAGACTCGGTTCTATATTGCCTAAATAGAGGGGAGGATAAGAGAGGAATGTTTCCACACTCCCGTCAAATAGCTCCAGGATAGCCGTAGCGATGATATTTAACCACAAAGGGTTGCCATTATAAAGTTCAATCAGCCGTGACCATTGAGGTTGGTCCTGGAGTTTTTTAGTCGTGAGGAGTTGGCTGGCTGATTTCCCTAAACCGGCAAGTTGAAGAGTTTTGCAGGAGCAGTCTTCGGCTTCTAGGGTGGCAACTTCTAGGGGCTGTTCCCAACTGAGGAGCAACAAACAACTGCCATGAGAAAATCGCCCCATTTCTTCGAGGAAACGACCATAGTTTTGGTATCCCGGGCAGTAATTTCCGACTAACTCCCCAGGGGTCAAGGTGTCTTGAAAATCATCAAGAATGATTAAGCAGCGGTGGTTTCTGAGATAGTCTAAAAAGGAGTTACGAGAGTTTAAATAGTTGATGAATGATTGATTTTGGATGGGGGAAGTTGGGGCGATAAATTCGATGATATGGCTTTGCAGAGCGTTGAGGGTGGGGAATTTGCGATGACTGCGCCACAGGATGCGATCGAAGTTGTCTTTAATCTCTTCCACCAGTTGTCTAGCCAGGGCAGTTTTACCGATACCGGAGAGTCCAGTGAGGGTGATAATCCGGCTTTGTTCGGTCAAAATCCATTGTTTGAGAGTCGCCAGTTCGTCGGTGCGGTTGTAGAAGCGGAGGTTATCAGGGGCTTGGCTGAGGTCGTGGCGAGGTTCTGATTGGGTTTTGGGTGTGGAGGGCGATCGGTTTTTCGGTTTTTTTGAGTTTTTGTATAAATCGTTACAGAAACTTATGTTATTCCCAATATGCACGCCCTCATTGTAAGAAAAAATCCGATTTTCAACGAGCGATCGGACATTCTTTTTTTTAACATTCTCTCCCAAAAGCTCCGATAGAAGTTTCCATAATTCCGATGCCGACTTCCTAACGTGATCGCTACTACAGTGGTATTCCTCAGCAATATCCTGATATCCCTTACCGTCCCACGCCCCCTCTAAAATAACCCGTTGCAGCGAGTCCAGATGCTTCCCTGTTCGGTCAAAAATCAACTCATCGGTCCACTGCAAAGCGTCTTGAATCTCCATAGCTGCTAAAGGGGGTTGTGGTTTTATTGGCTTTGGCCCCCCATTATCCCACATTTTCCCCCTTTTTGCAACAAAATCCTACATTATCCCATTTCTTTACTTTTAATCCATTGATAACTACCCCCCGAAATCCCATTTTTATGGTATTGACGAACTAGAAAAAAATTGAGATGATTAGGGCTATGAATCAGTGTTCCCTAATTAAAGATAGTTATCCTACTTAAAGTAGTAGTTGAAGTTCAATGAAAAATCGCCAAAAAACTGGGCCACAATTTAGGTTTATCACAAAAAGCACCGTTTTCCATTCTGGAGTTCTCAATGTTAATTGAAATCCTCGGACGGGAAAACTATGCACTACAAGTCGAATCGTTCATGCAGTCGCATGGTATTCACAAGATTATCGGGTTCTCAGGTGGTGCTGATGATAGATTGCAAGGAGTCCCAGAAGATGATGATTTGCAGTTAAAGTATATAGCTTTCCGCAATACATTTCATGAACGATTGATATCCGACGCACTCAAGCTATTGCGAGGATATAGGGTTGCCATCTTAACGGGAGGTACTGAAGGCGGTATCCCAGAATTAGCAACCCGAAAAGCAAAGGAATATGGGTTCAAAACCATTGGTGTATTTCCGCGTAAAGGGAAGAAATACACTTTAGGGTCATCTCTATTAGATTTGTCGATTTGCGTAGATCCCATGATCGGGGAAGCCAGATGGGGGGATGAAGGGGCTACTTGGACATCTCTGATTGACGGAATGATTGTGATTGGTGGCAGCGCAGGGACGTTAACAGAGTGTGCTCACATCCAAAAAATCAATGAATCGCTAATAAAAAATAATGAAATGCCCAAATATATTGTTGCTATTTACGGTACGGGTGGCACAGCAGAACAACTTCCCCATCTGTGGGTTAAACCCAATGTGAGAAATGTGTGTATGCCAATGAATCGTATATACACAGGTCGAGAAGCATCCCAGTTTCTCATCGAAAAGCTGGCTTTAGATGACTACTTTGATCCCAGAATCCAACCAACACAACAAAGCAATGGAGAATCGAACTAATGGCTATTTCTGGATTTCCTGAATTTTTGCCTGGAGAGCAGATCACATTCAATCAAGTCATTGATGTCATCAGGAAGGGATTTGAACGGGCTGGTGCTGTACCTATCGAAACACCAGCAGTTGAGCGCATTGAAACCTTATCGACTGCCAAAGGCAACATTAGCAAGGAAGTATATGGATTACGCAGGCTAAAAGCCGAAGAAGGAGATGACGCTACAGATTTAGCCCTTCACTTTGATCTCACTGTTCCCCTTGCTCGCTACGTGGCGGAACACGCTAACGATCTTGCGTTCCCCTTTCGACGCTATCAAATTCAACCTGTGTGGCGTGGTGAACGCGCTCAAGCAGGTCGCTATAGACAGTTTTACCAATGTGATATTGATGTTATTGGAGAAGAGGAACTCTCCCTATTAAACGATGCTGAAATGCCCTTCATTATCTACCAGATATTTAAGGAATTGAACATTGGACATTTTCAGATAAGGATCAACAATAGAAAAATCTTACAAGGTTTTTTGACTCATGTTGGTGTTGATGAACCTAAAGTACCCATTGTTATTGGTATTGTTGATGCTTTGGAGAAAGTTGGAGTTACCCAAGTCACCGAGGATTTAACCAAAGCTGAGTTAAGTGCTACTGCTATCGAGTCCATCCTAGAGTTCTTCTCAAAGAAAGCCTCTAACGATGAATTGATAGACTACCTCAAATCCTTGAATATTAAAGGACAATTTGAAACGGGTTTGAACGAAATCATCACAGTCCTTGAAGGTATTGGTAACTTGGGAGTTCCAAGTGACTACTACGGTATTGATCTTTCAATGGTACGTGGTTTAGATTACTACACTGGCACAATATACGAGACCCGGCTCACTGGTCATGCGGGCATTGGCAGTATATGTAGTGGGGGCAGATATGAGAATCTTGCTGCTAATTTCGCCGGCAAAAAGTATCCAGGTGTGGGCATCTCAATTGGTTTAACGAGGCTGCTCCCAAAACTCTTTGAACTTGGAATTATTCAACCGTCGAAACCAACTGTTGCATCAGTGCTAGTTATGTATCTTGAAAAAGATAGACAACAAGACTATCTTAGAATTGGGGGAATTCTCCGAAATGCTGGCATCAATACCGAAGTGTATCTCGAAGACAAAAAGCTTGCAGCACAAATGAAGTATGCAAACAAGAAGGGGATTCCATTTGTTGTAATTATTGGCCAAGAAGAGTTCGATAAAAATACTGCTCTCATCCGAAATATGGCAGATGGAGAACAACAAAGTGTTCAATCTGAAGATCTGGTTTCCACTATACAAACATTGCTAAGGTGCAGTCATGGATAATTTCAGATTCTATGACTTGCAACCCAAGATCAGCAATTTTCCAGATGAAGTCTTGGCAGGCTTAAGCAAGCAACAGAAACAAATCCCGCCAAAATTCTTCTATGATGAGTATGGCTCCAAGATTTTTGATCAAATCTGTGAGTTAGAAGAATACTATCCGACACGAACTGAATTTGGCATCTTGCAACAGCATTCCTCAGATATTGCTGATGAAATTGGAGAAAATTCTCTCATTATTGAGTACGGCAGTGGTAGTAGCAAAAAAATTGGTTTCCTTCTGGATTCACTGATTAAACCTTTGATTTATATGCCAATTGATATTTCAAGACAGCATATGTTATCTGCATCCAAGACGATTGCAGATAAGTATCCGAATCTAAAGGTATTAGCGGTTTATGCTGATTATACGACAGAAATGCTACTCCCTGAGTATGCTATCTCCTCCGTTCAAAAGAAAGTTATTTTCTTTCCTGGTACTACCATTGGCAACTTAGAGCCAGAGGAAGCAATACAACTTTTGAAGCGATCGGCAACGATCGTAGGTTCAGGTGGTGGAATGCTAATTGGGTTTGACATGAAAAAAGACCCGCAAATTCTTCATGCTGCTTACAACGATTCAAAAGGTGTAACTGCGGCTTTCAACATGAATCTGCTAACTCGCATAAACAGAGAACTAGATGCTGATTTTAATCTGAATAGTTTTAATCACTATGCCTTATTTAACGTGAAAAAGGGCAGAATTGAGATGCACTTGGTGAGCTTGGAGGATCAAATTATTAGTGTAGCAGATCGAAAATTCAAGTTTATAGAGGGTGAAAGTATTCACACAGAAAATTCTTATAAGTTTAGTATGGAGGAAATAAAAAAAATGTCTGAAGAGTGCGGATTTAAGTTAGTAAAGGTTTGGAGTGATAATAATAACTATTTCAGTATTTGTTATTTATCGGTGGTTTAAGCTCATGAAAACACTACAATGGGAATGGTTACCGAGAGAGAAAATTCAAGCAACTGATAATATTGCTAGTCAGATACATCAAGTTTTCTTTAACGGAATGGGGTTGTCAAGAGGGTGGAGCATTGATGGCATAAAAGCTACCTTATCTGAGTTGACTATATTAGGGCTACTCTATGATGAAAGTCATAATTTGTCAGGCTACGCATTTTATCTAGTCCCAGAAATTCCGATTTGGAATGATACCTATTTGCTATGGCAAGGTGCTTTTTGCTTATTGAAAGAAGTACAAGGTCATCTAGCTACAAGGTATCTTGAAGTGCTTCACCAAGTGGTTTACACACTAAGTACTGAAGAACCAAATAAATTTGCAGGCAAGACTTTTAGTTGGATTGGCTGTAGAACACAAAATCCTGTAGTCTTTTTAGCCCATAAAAGGGTGGCAAAGGTTGTTTATCCATTTGATGTAACTTACGAGACAGACGATGGGATGCAACTCATAGATTTCTTATCTAAAAATATATCTGAAATACGAAAAGCTTCTGTGGCTTTCAAAATAAATAAAACTAATGGCATTTGTAGGAGAGTCTATAGTGAGGGAGTCTTGGGTGACTATAGATTTCCAAGTAAAGATTACTATTGTTTTGAAGAAAAATTAAAAAATTGGAACTTTCACCGAACCGAAGGAGATTCTATTGTTGTTTTAGCTCAATTACGCGCTCCTATATCTTATCCTTAAACAACTGCTATGAACTTAAGCGACAAAAACTCAATTAATCCAAACTACAATAGTGCTTTTCCTAACTACTTTTCTTTTAGTACACTCTTAGTAGAAGAAGAATGGTACGGTTTCACATTCTCTTCTCAACAAAATGTTTGGATAGCCTGTCATCGAGTTGGAGATGTAACAAACCTTTACAAGCTGAATTTCTCAGATGGCTTACCAGAAACAATTCTTCCAGGTAATTTTTTTGGATACTCAGGTTCTAGCTATCAGTTGAGTGCGCCTATCTGGTCACCAGACGGGCAATATATTGCTTTTGCCGTCAATAGTTCGCAAGACACTGAATCAGGACTTTGGATAGTTGATTACATGGATGGTTCGCTTGATCAGATATTTCAAGGATCAATCAACTTTGCTACAGGTAGCTTCAATGAGTTTACACAGACTCACCTTAACCGAAACACCCCCGATTTATTATTTACTGATGATGGGAAATCATTAATCTTTCGTAGCATTTATAAAGATACCTCGGAAATGAATGATTGCCTAGCTGAACCGATATGTTACTCAGTTCTCTTACAAGTATCAATTGATAAAAGCACCATTAAAACAAGATGTAGAGTTAAAAATGGGCGAGTTCAAAGTTTTACTGCCCTTGATATATCAGCGGAAACGGTTGCCGTTGGCATTAATTGGGGGCAATACTCAGAAGTTTACATAATAAATGAAGCGCCACTATACATTAACTCACCTAGTAACACTCCTTTAGATACTGATGGTATTTATGCAGGTATCTGTGTTACTTGGGACAAACATGATAGTGATTTGCCATTATTAGTCCGTTGTAACAATACTGGTTTTGCTAAATGGCATCGTTTTGCACTAAAAGTTGGACAGCTTGTATATAGTTCTACTCAAACAATTTGTTCGGGAAATTTCGATGATGGTCAATTGCTGGTACAACCTGATGGGTGGTTATTGACTACAAGTGAAGTGGGTTTGGGAAGAGAGACAATTTGGCTTTGCGATCGCACTGGTAACAAGAACGCAATCACAGAAGCACAGAATGCTGTAGAAACTATTGCTGCTAGAATTGGCTCTGAAGTTTATTTTTATGAGGAAAAAGCCTTTCAGCCTCCTATTCTTTTGAAAATAGGTACTCACCAAAGCAGAACTGAGGTAGCTATTTGTAGTCACCGTCGAGGGAAAGTACAACTAGAGTTGACAGACTTCTCAACAAAAGATGGGCAACATCCTTACGTGCAAATTTATCTACCCGATACTGAGCCACCTGTAGGTGGATTTCCTGGAATCGTTTGGATTAAAGGCGGACCAATCACCAACCTAAGCCGTTACTCTAGTTTCATTTCGGTTGAGCTTTTAGTAAAGCAGGGATTTGCTGTTGCCTCTGTAAATTATCGAGCAAGCAATGGTCAAGGTGTCGTTCATATGTCAGCAGGACTAGCAGAAAATTTAGGTATCGCCGATCGTGATGATGTTCTTCGGACTGCTGAGATATTTGCTAATCATCCTCATATAAACGCTTCTCGGTTAGGTGTTTGGGGGTATAGCTGGGGTGGATATCTTGTCCTGCAAACAATTACCGCACCACAACATCCTTTTGTCTGTGCGTGTGGTAGTGGGTTTATAAGTAACTGGCACACTCAGCAGACTCAAACTGAAGTCCGTTACTATGACCATCGTTTAGTAGGCGATTATGTGAATGAGCTTGCGGAAAGAGTAAAGGAGCGATCGCCTATCCATAGATTCAGTCCAGAAATAGTAAAGATTCCCGTACTTCTATTTCAGGGAGAACATGATGTTGATACTCCTGTCAATCAAGCCTATGAGTTACAGAGAGTTATTAAGGATCATGCTTGGAAAAAGCCAGTCACCCTCAAGATTATGTCTAGCGAGGGACATTCTTTTAGTCAGGTTGCAGAGCTACAATACTGGCGCGAGTCTGTTCGGTTTTTTACCCGATACCTGAAACATTGGAACTTGATTGACAACCCATCTGGTTCCCAATCCCTTTATTAGGAGCCGTGTAAAAATAAATTGGTCAATTACGGCGAGACTCGGGGCTTAATGATATAGTTCCATTCACCCCTCCAAGAGTGGGGTTCAATAGCAATAGAATTAAAGTCTTGATCCGCCACTTTGATTCCTATTTCGTAGCGACTTTCATCTAAGTTTGCTTGGACTTCCAGTCCTTCGTGTTTTTTCATTCAAATAAGGTAATAATGACTCATATTTATCTCGAATGCTTTTTAGGGTTTCATTGTCCACAATCGTATGGCTCGCCGCAGCGCTACTTCTTAAGTATCCCACGGGGGGTCTAATTGGTCAAGTTATTTTTACACGACTCCTTATGCTCCACATAAAGAACGCTTTGAAAAATCACCATATAGCTCACCATAGGATTGAACATGAACTATACAATAATTCGATTAACTAAATTAGAAGAGTTACCAAAAGCATTTGAATGTGGATTAATACAACTCTATCAAAGTGTGTTTTCTGAGCCTCCATATCAAGAATACTTCAGTGATGACGAAATAAGCGAGATATTCACCTCTTATATTTCTATTTTAGGAGTAGTGTTGCTTTTAGCATTCTTAGATAATGAAGTTATTGGCTTCTGTTCTGCTGTCCGATTTGTTACGAAGTGTTTTGATGATTTTGAATTGATTGACAAAAAAGATACTTTCTCTAGCACTTACTTGCAAAAAAGCTTTCGTTTAAACCCTGAACATACATGGTATTTAGATGAATTAGGTGTTAGGCAAGATCAACGAGGAAAAGGTTTGGCAAAGCACCTAGTCAAGACTTGCCTAGATACTTTAGTCTCTACTGATAAAAATGCTACTATAAATATACTTTTGAATACAGCAGAGGAGAATCTTGTAGCGCAATCACTTTACCAGAAGCTTGGGTTTCATTTTGTGGAAGGTGAAGCTGTAAATGTCTCTCAGATGCGTCAGGATGGCAACGTCCAAAAAGATCGGCGAATTTTCATGCTCAGAATTATAAATAAGGAGGGAGAAATTATGACAATGGCAGAGAACAAAAAAAACTACACCACAGAATGGCAACTAGCTACATATCTCGAAGTAGAGTGGTCAGATTTTTTATTCGGCAATACTCTATCTGATTCCCATGAAAAACTGCTTAATCCTAGAACAGATCGTATTTATCCAAATTTCTATCGACGGATTGGTGAACTAGCGCAAGAATGGCTACAAAAGAACCATTCCCTACCCGTGAAATACCTTGATGTTGGTGGCTCAACAGGGCGTACTTTATATGAGATATACAATTCCTTCCCTAGTTTAGCCGAGTTGGTATTAGTAGAACCATCTCCAAAGTTTTGTAAATGGGCTCAACAAATACTAATTGACTCAGAAGAACTAGGCTATTTTCCTATTGTCGGTAACTGTGATAAGCCTTCTTATGGAAAAGCTGTAAACCGCCCCGATCCTATTAGGTTAAAAGAACTTTACATATACGAGGCATTTGCAGAAAGCGTTCCGCGACCTGCTAACTATTTTGATTTGATTACGTGCCTTAATGTTGCAGATCATCATCCGAATCCTAAAACCCTTGTTCAAACCCTATACGACTTACTCTCTCCCAACGGGTATCTGATCTTTGCGAGTCCAATGGACTTTAATGAAATTTATACGCCAGATAAAGAGCGATGGGTAAGCAATCTAAATATCCTGTTTCCAAATGAACTATGGAAGTCAATTGGAGACAATGATGTGTTCTACGATTTTCGTCCTCATTGTCGAAAGTGGATACGTTTTAGCTCTCAAGTAGTTGCAAAGCAAAAACGTTAACTTGTGCAGTAACTTATGTTCTGCGCTAATCTAAATTTCATACCCAACCCAACTAAAATTGATATGCTTCCAACCATTGAAACCATTCCCCTCCTACAACTTGCCTCTGGCGATCGTCTATCCATCAAGGTCTATAAGTTCTCTGGTGCTAGACAGGGCAAAAAAGTTTACCTACAAGCTAACTTACATGGCAATGAAATTGTAGGTAATGCTGTCATTCATCAATTAATTGAGTTTTTGATGACTCTCGATCAAGAAGTCTTAACGGGAGAAATTTGGCTTGTTCCAGTCTGTAATCCATTAGCAACAAACCAACGTTCCCATCAGTTTGCTACAGGACGATTCAATGCCTATGATGGCAAAGATTGGAACCGAATCTACTGGGACTATGAAAAAATTTGTCAGGATTTAGAAGAGTTTGCACAGTCACAACTTAATCTTGAGCCAGATATCATTAAGCAGAACTATAAGGATAAAATCAAAACTCGCTTTGAGCAGATTCAAGCCAAAATTGATGCCCCTAGTAGCGTTCAGCTAACCGATAAATATCGATATAAGGTGCAATCTCTCTGTTTAGATGCTGACTACTTGATCGACTTGCACAGTAACACTAATTATGGGTTGGAATATTTGTATTACTTCCGCGATCGCGAAGAAAGTGCAAAATTATTCTTACTCGAACATGGCATCATGTTTGATGATTATGATGGGGATGCTTTTGACGAAGCGTTTATGAAGCCTTGGCTGGCACTAGAGAACGCCCTATCTAAATTAGGGAAACAAATCAAATTTGATGTAGAGGCATACACCCTAGAACTAGGTACTGGAATGGAAATGAATCCAAATTCAGTTTCTAAGGGAGTTCGTGGAGTTAAGAACTACCTAGTTCAAAAAGAGATTTTCAATATAGAAAGCCTGCCCCCAGAACAATTCATGGAACTCAACATGAGTTTCAGACCCTTAAGCCAAGTTAAAAAATACTGGGCACCTGTAGGTGGCATGGTTCAATCCAGAGTAGCTCTTGGTACTTCGGTTCAGCAGGGGGATCTTCTCTACCAGGTTTTGAGCTTTGATAAGTCAGAGGAGTTTCCTACCGTTAAAAATGTTCATTCAGACAGATGTGGATTGGTTTTTCATGTTTCGATTAACCAGTCTGTAAATGAGGGGGAGTTTGTTTTAGCGCTCATGTGAATAAAGAAACTTGCTTCATCGCTGGCCGCTTTAGATACTTTGGTTGTAACATAAATATAGAAACCGGGTTTCTCTGATGGGTTTGGAGCATTCTCACAGAGATTTTGCTATCAACCCGGTTTCTCCGGTACAATTACCATCAATCCAAACCCTCGTATATTGGTATGATAAAATTAATCAGTTGAAGCCTTTTTAGGAAAATTAAAGCTATGACCACTAAACAACCCCCCTACAGTAAAGAGGAATTCGCTCGTCTTGGGGATGAAATTTATGAATTTAAGGTTCGCCCACAAGTGGAGAACGGTAATGATGGCAAGATTGTGGCGATTGATTTAGAAACTGGAGATTTTGAGGTCGATAAGAGTGAAATTGCTGCCTGCGATCGCCTTGAAGCCACTCACCCTGATGCTCAAATCTGGATTGTGCGAATCGGTTCGGGCTATGTCCGTCGCTTGGGCTGACAAACGAAGAGAAATGATTACCGGAATTGTTAATAGAGATTTTGAACTGATTATTCCCCATATTCACACCCTGCCAACTTATCACCAGACTCGGTGAATGGAATAGGCATCAAAAGCCGAATCGCGACTAATCAAAACCAAGCGATGATTCATGGCTTGTGCGACCAAAATCCGATCAAACGGATCGCGATGATGGAGGGGTAAGCTCAGGTAGAACTCGGTATCAGCGAATGTAATGGGCAGAACGCCTATTTTTAGTTGTTGTAGCACTTCCTCTAATTCTGAAAATGATTTCTGTAACCTAAGTTTGCCTAAACCCAATTTAATTGAAATTTCCCATAAACTGGCAATACTTACCGAGAGATTGTTATTGGCATCTTCCAGAATTTCGGTGGCTCTATCACTTAAATTTTCACTGTTTTGCAAGTACCACAGTAAAGTATGGGTATCCAGTAGGCAATTCATCTTACATATAATCCTTTAAATCTTCCAGAGGTTCATCAAAATCATCAGACATCCAGATTTGACCCTGCCAAATCCCCAGTCCGCCTCGCGGGGTTGCTTTGGCGGTTTGAGCAGCGTCTGCCGCATATCGGTTCACCAAAAATTCTGTATAGTCCAAAACTGACTGCTTTACAGATTCTGGGAGTTTTTCCACATTTTTTAAAATCGCATTTTCTATCATTTTTTTACTTGAAAATCTGCCTCTCTATGAATCAATTAACTCTCCTATCTGGCTTTTCCAGACGCCGAGATTTGATGTGGGGCAGTCCACCCGGGGGGTTTATGGAAGCCCAACCCATGGACTATAGCTAGTGATTTTTACCCACTTAATCCTAGTTTTCTTGTTTTCAAGATAACACATCCCGGCGATCAATGCCAGGAACCTGGACTGTCATTTAGTTCAAAATTTGAAGACCTCCGCAAAAAGGAAGCAGAAAGCGGCAGAGAAGTTGTCACTTTGTCGCGCCAACCGGGTTTAAAAACCCGTTGGAGTGGACGAGATTTTGATGGTGAAATCAAGAAAACCAAGCCCAGTTAGGAGCCACAGTTAGGAGCCACAGTTAGGAGCGATCGCCCACAATTGCGGATGCCATATCCCCTCTTTAAATTGCTCCTTAGCCCGGTCAATGGGTTTGAGGCCAAAACACTCAACAACCCTCAGCAATTTGTTAGTCTAACAACTTCACGATTCCCTGCGAAACCTGGAAGCGATCGCACCTACTCATTTTGCATGAAAACTCTGTCTGAGTCTGCTATACTGAACTAAAAAAAGTAATGAAGCTAAGTTTATGAAAATTAAAGCCATTATTCATCCAGCAGAAGAAGGGGGCTATTGGGCAGAAGTCCCAGCCCTTCCCGGTTGCATTACCGAAGGTGATACCTGGGACGAGGTCACTCAGAATTTACAAGACGCAGTTGAAGGTTGGCTGAGTGTGGCGAAAATCATGGTCGTCGCAGTCCTTGTTTAGATAATTTCGTGGCAATCTGTTCGCCAAAATCAGTGGATTCAACCTGATGATGAGGTTGCATTTGACTATCGATCGCCCCGATTAAGTCTCCAATTTTTTCAGATAACGGTTCGGCTTCAGGCTGGGGTTGTTCAAGTTGAGATAAAATCCAACTTTCGGGAGTTAACCCTTGTTTTTGGGCGACTTCGAGGAGGGCTTGATAAGTTTGTTTAGATAGAATCAGGGTATGTTCTGACATAATTCTACTGAGTGAGCTTGATTCGATTTTAACTCCAATCCCTATGAATGGCAACGATGTAATCAAGCCAAAAAGTAGGGGCGTTACAAGGAAAATACCCACGCCACTTTTTGCCAAATACCGCCATTCTCCGGAACGCGCCATCACTTCTTTCAATGGGGTGTCACTCTAAGCTAGAAGATTTGGGTTATTCCCATCATTTGTGGCAGAGGGTGACACAGCTACATCTGCTTAAATCTTAGCAACCTGGGGAGCGATCGCCCTCCAATTGCAGATGCCATATCTCCTAGACTCAGAAACCTTCTGTGATGAGTGTCTGTATCCTCACAGAGGGCGATCGGTACTTAAAGCCTTGGGCTACAATAGTTAGAAACCCTACCCACTGTTTTAAATCCATGACAACCAACACTTCCCTAGAAGAACGCATGGCAGCAGTAGAAGCAGCCATTACTAAACTTAAATTTTTCTAGGATTTTTAAGGAATCACCGGATCAATACTAGAGACTCAAATGGAGAGAGTAGAAAGGATATTGAAGCGAATGCAAGGAGTTAAACCGAACATGGTTTGGGGACATCGGCGAGGATTTTATTATATTTTAAGCTTTATCTTGAGCTTGATGTTGTCAACGCTAGGGATGATGAGTGCAGGATTGCCTGGGGTCGCACAATCCTCGGGGGTAGCAGTCCCGGAAAGTTCGTTGCCGATCGCCAACCCGTTTGCTGCGGCGGGAAAAATTGGTAACATTGTGTATGCACCTGTTACCTTGGATGGTCGGAAGCTGTTCCAAATTACGGCAGAAGAGGGCATCGCCGATCGCACCCCCTCCAGTACATCCCCGCTTCAGATGCGGGTGACGATGTATGAAACGAAGCTGAAGTGGGCGATCGCTGCTGGTTTTGACCCCCAGACCCTAGAAGTGAGTTTTGAGATCCAGGAGGGTCAAGGGGTGCTGTTTGTCCGGGATGGCGATCGCCTCGCCCAGAAGGATATTCTCACCCTGACGGAACTGGATGCCCGACTCTATGGCGTGGGGGTGACAGATTTGGCAACTCACGTTAGTCAGACGATCGCCCAAGCTTTGATTCGCGGCCAGTTTGAGCGTCAACCCGAGTATCTGCGCCTTCAAGGTGCGATCGCTGCTGCCATTCTCCTCGGGACTCTGGGCGCTGCCGGGGTGCTGCTACGGATACAGCAGAGACTCAAACGGGAATGGAATGCGATCGCCACCCAAGCCACAAGTGAGACCAACCCACCCTCGGATCAGGAGGGGGAAATCCAGTCGGATGTTCTCACTCAGGTGGATCGCCAACTCACTTGGGAACGACAACGAGATGTGAATCTCCTGAAACGCCGAATGCTGCAAATGACGCAGTTGGCGATCGCCTTGGGGAGTCTAGCAACTGTGGTGGGATTATTTCCCCAAACGCGCTGGTTACAAAGTCGATTGTTGACTCAACCGTTGCTGCTGCTGATTTTACTCCTAACTAGCGTTCTGATTAAACTGGCTCATGTTGCGGTCGATCGCTGTTCTAATTCTTGGATAGAAATGCAGGCGATCGCACCGAACGCTTCTAAACGTCTAACGGTGAGAGTTTCTACTTTTTCTCACGCCTTAAAAGGGATGATTACCTTTACAATTTTTGCCCTCGGACTTTTGCTGATTCTTTATCAGCTTCAAGTCCCGATTGCGCCGGTACTTGCCGGTGCTGGGATAGCGGGATTTGCGATTTCTTTTGCCTCTCAAAATTTAATCCGGGATGTGATTAATGGCAGCTTGATTTTATTAGAAGACCACTATGCGATCGGGGATGTAATTGATACCGGCGCAGCATCTGGGGTGGTTGAATATATGAACCTCCGCATCACCCAGATTCGTGGCAGTGGGGGTAGACTTAGCACGATTCCTAATGGGAGTATTTCCACCGTCCACAATCTGACTAAAGATTGGTCTCGTCTGGATTTTACCATTGAAATTGCCTATAGTTCTGATGTCACCCAAGCGCTACAGGTGGTGAAAGAGGTGGCGGAAAAATTGCATCAAGACCCGGAATGGGCCGATCGCATTCTGGACCCGGTAAATGTATTGGGAGTGAATAACATGACTCATCAGGGGATTGAACTTAGCCTATGGATGCAAACCCAACCGGGACAACAATGGAGAGTGGGTCGAGAGTTTCGCCATCGGCTCAAAATCGCCTTGGATGAGGCTGAAATTGAGGTGGGAATTCCTCAGCGATCGGTCTATTTTCATAACGATTCAGAAAAATAACCCCAGCAAATCCGTTATAGCGGATTGCCTCAAATTTGACGAAACAAGATTCACAAGTTAGTGTGGGATGGGAACTTTGTCTGATGCTCTGTGGGATATGGGACATTCGCCGAGAGAGTTAAATTTGTTGGGTTAACGGGGGATTGTCTCACACAAATAAAATGAAATTCGGGTGCGTCAGATTGGAACCTGGAGGGAAATTTCTCACGGGTTTTCAGGACTGACG
The DNA here is from genome assembly GCF_024220515.1 of Oscillatoria sp. HE19RPO. Classification (GTDB taxonomy): domain Bacteria; phylum Cyanobacteriota; class Cyanobacteriia; order Cyanobacteriales; family Laspinemataceae; genus Laspinema. The sequence goes on along the minus strand of NZ_JAMXOT010000166.1, from coordinate 7,587 downwards.
TACCCGATTGGATGCACTGGAGGAAGAAACGACTGAAGTCGTTACTACGAACTTAAGAGGAAACGACTGAAGTCGTTACTACGAACATCACAGAAGAGAACGACTGAAGTCGTTACTACGAACTGGGGACGATCGCCTGTAAAATTTGGTCGCGGTTGAGGTTGCGTCCGATGAAGACTAGGCGGGTTTGCCTGGGTTCGGCTTCTTGCCAGGGGCGATCGTAGAAGTGGTCGAAGCGTTTGCCGACGCCTTGTAGGACTAATCGCATGGGTTTATTCTGGACTGACACAAATCCTTTGATGCGATAAATTTCTGCTTTCTCGACTAAGTTTTCTAGCTGTTTAACTAGGGTTTTTGGATCAAAGGTTTGGTCTAGGATAAAGTTGAATGAGGTGATATCATCATCGTGTTCATGGTCTTCCTCGGTGTCGTGATGGCTGGGACGGCTGTCGAGGTTGTCTTCGACGGCAGCATTAAATCCTAGGAGTAAGTCGGCTGTAATTTCACTGCTTTTGCAGGGAACAATTTTGACGTGAGGGGGAAGTTGCGATCGCAGCCAAGTAATCACTTTAGTTTGAGTTTCTTTCTCGACTAAATCGACTTTGGTGAGTAATACTAAGTCAGCACAGGCGAGTTGATCTTCAAACAGTTCTTCGATGGGGGTTTCATGATCTAAGCTGGGGTCAGCTTGGCGCGCTTGTTCTAAGGCGTCGATATCGCCAACCAAAGTACCGGCAGCGACTGCCTCACAATCGACCAGAGTGACGACGCCATCGACGGTGGCCCCGGTGCGAATTTCCGGCCAGCGAAAGGCTTGGATCAGGGGTTTAGGGAGGGCGAGTCCGGAGGTTTCGATTAACATACAATCGAGGCGATCGCGATGTTTGAGCAATTCCTGCATGGTGGGCAAAAATTCCTCTTGAACGGTGCAACAGAGGCAACCATTGGTTAGTTCAATAATATTGCTATCGGTAGCGGGAGATTCGTCACAGACTTGGCAGGATTTGAGAAACTCGCCATCGATGCCAACTTCGCCAAATTCATTGACGATGACGGCAATGCGTCGTCCTTGATTGTTTTGGAGGAGGTTGCGAATGGTGCTAGTTTTGCCAGCCCCGAGAAAACCAGTGATTACAGTAACAGGAATTTTATGCATGGGGTGATGTGAGATAAAGTAAAAGGTGAATCGGGGTGACCTAACCCCCCAGCCCCCTTCCCTACGAGGGAAGGGGGAGTAAGATAGCCACCCCTGCCCTTGCAGGGAAGGGGTGGCTAGGGGAATTAAGTTCCCCCTAGCCCCCCCCTGCCCTCGCAGGGAAGGGGGGGCTAGGGGGGGTTAGGTTCCTCCGGTTCCCCTAGGAACCTGAAATTCAGATCAACGAAATTAACCTACAATTGAAGAGGCTAGAAAGGCTGCACCGATGCCACCGATCGCAAATCCAGCAAATCGTAGGGATAAGTTGGAGTCGCGATCCAAAGCGCTAAGAGTTTTGCGCACAAAACCGATCGCAGCGGAGGCGATCGCGATTTGGATGGCGGTAAATCCAATCAGGTAAGCCAATAGAGGGGCAGTTTCTGCGCCGATGATGGCTTCACCGTAGGCATAGCCGTGAAAGATGCCAGCGACGGCAGCGATCGCCGCAACCAGGGTTAAATTAGGCCGTTCTTTCATCCCTAGGAGGGTTCCGACGGTGAGGACGGAAGCGGCAATGATGATTTCTACCGCAGGAATATCCAGGGTGAGTAAGTGAATTCCCGTTCCTCCCATTGCGGCGATCGCAAAGGTGATGGGAATCGCGATGCCGTAGGGATGGAAGGCAGACAGTAAGGCGATCGCCACCACAAAGGCGAAATGATCCAACCCGATAATCGGATGTGCGAATCCCGAGAGTAATCCCTCCCAGAAGTTACTCGGTGTGGCGGAACCCATCGGGTGATGGGCGAATGCCGGTTCGATTCCCCAGAACAAGGCAACAGCGAGGGCAACTATGATCGCTCCCCCGGTTATTCTGGGGTGATGGGGTAGAACAGATGGGAATCGGTTGAGGGTTTGTTTAAGCATGGGTTCGGTTTAAAAAAATTGATTGGGTCAACATCTATAAGTGAGTTACAGCAGGGGCATAAGTGCGACTGAGACTCGGTTTCCTCCGGAACAGTGAGGATTAATACCAAATCCGGTTGGTAAAAGTCAATTTCCGTGATTAGCCCGCGCAGGCGGGCTTTGTTCGTGTAGCCCCACCCTTTAGGGTGCGGGTTTTTATAGACTTTGACAACCGTATTCCGTATAACCCCCGGCAATGGGGAGAAAAAATCAGGCACTCGGAACCATTCCGAGACCTGGGTTTCCAGAAAATTGGCTAGGATGTGAGTATTCAGTCGGGTTGACGGAACTCACAAAGAAAGCAAATTTTTCCCCTCGGCGTTGGTGTAGGGTCAAAAGTACGATCGCGCTGCCGTACTGTTACGCGCCAGGGCTACTATTGACAGAATAGAGTGTTCTAGTAAAGGAAAATCAATGCCCATCTGTACCTCGCAGATGAATGTAAGGGTTAACGACCGAGGCGGTGGGCATTCTGACTTACCGACCCCAGAGGGCAAATCGAGATTCACCGGAAACCTGGGGTTGGGATCACAGTTGCGGGACAGTGCCGGATTGGGACCGGGCTTTCCCCCTTACGTCTGATGGCTGGACCCCATCAGAACCGCCTGATAGGGGATATCTTACCCCATCGGAGACACTTTAGAACTGTGGAAATGGAGCAAAGCGGAAAAAGTTGGCCGGTTCTCCCGGTTCCCTGGGGGTTCATCGGGCAAAAAAGGGGGGCAACGCTGGGTTGGTCATTGGTCATTTGTCATTGGTCATTTGTCATTTGTCATTTGTCATTTGTTATTTGTTATTTGTCATTTGTTATGGGTCAATCTCCCCCATCCTCCCCATCCTCCAGTGACCAGTGACCAATGACCAACGACCAATGACCAACGACCAACGACCAACGACCAATGACCAACGACCAACGACCAACGACCAATGACCAATGACCAATGACCAACGACCAATGACCAATGACCAATGACCAATGACCAACGACCAATGACGAGTTAAACCAGAGGCAAACTGAGGGATTCATACAGAAGAATGGACTGACGATGGGGACGGGCGATCGCCCCTTCATTTTCTAGGCGTTGGAGGAGGCGAGTCACCGTCACCCGGGAGATGCCGATCGCCTCGGCAATTTCTTGATGAGTCATGGGCAATTCTAGCAACCGTCCCTGTTCCACGGGACGAGCAAATTTATCGCTTAACCAGACCAAAAACTTGAGCAAGCGTTCTTGGACTTGCTTACAGTGAATAATGGTCAGCAGTTCTTCCGTTTTTTGGGTGTGGGTGCGAATGGCATCTAAGACTTGTTGCCATTGATGCCCTGCAATCATGCTGACTTCCACGGAGGTTAAACATTCTATTTGATAACCATTAATGCAACAGAGGGGTTCACCCACCACATCTCCTGGACCCCAATATCCCGAGGCGATGGTGGACCCATCTTCCGTCCAGGCGATCGTCCGGACTACTCCGCGATCGATTTTCCACAGGACATCTTGCCACATCGGAATCGAGTCTTTGCGGCGGAATGTTCGCCGCAGGGTGGAGGGGACTGAAGCTAAAGTTGCAATGGTCATAAAAAAATAGTTTTGAGGTTATTATGGTTGGTTTTGAAATGGGATGAAAAAAGAGGCGACTGCCCCAAACCGGCATTGAGGAAATGCCGGGGCAGTCGCCTCTTTTCTCGGATGGGAAATTTTATTCAGCCTCATCGGACTCAGTGCCAATTCCTAATTGTTTTTTCGACCGCTTGAGCTGTTTCCAAAGTCTTTTAATTTGTTTGTAAGCATCCTCTGGCGGTAATTTCCCCCCGGTTTCTAAACAACTAATCACGCTAACGCGCTGGGCAAACTCCTGCAAGTTGGCATTAAACACCATATTTTCTGGATTGTCTGGTGTAAATTTGCCGTAGTAACGACTGCGAGGAGATAGAAAATCAAATTTGTCATGCATTGTCTTACCCCAATCTTTCCCTTGGCTATTTGCGGGAGAATCAAGCCCTGTACCGGAATCTGTTAGCGGAGATTCCCCCTCCTGACCACTTTAGCGTTATTGCCAAATTGTGGCAATTAAGCACTGGCCCTTCACTTTCTGCGGTTTGGGTTTAGGCCGGACACCGATTCCTCGGCGAGTTCAGGTTCGGCCATTGCTGGGGGAAATTTTTGCCCGGTTTGGGACCTGTGTTGTTTGGCGGTTTTCCCCGGCGATCGCTTTGTTATTTTGAACAATAACCGCATGATTAATAGGGTATCTTTAGTCAGCAGTTAGCCAAATCAGTCAAAAGAAAGATTTTCAATTAATCCTTGTTTCTGAGGACGGCGGGACCGTCTGAACTCCAGAGAAGCAGAAACCGGGGGCCATCGTCTCAAGCGGGTGGCAAATCCAGCAACAATTTAGTGAATAAACCGGGTTGTCTTCCAGCGATTGAACCCACATCCTCCGGAGGATGTGAGTTTCAAGCCCGTGCTTTGGCGGTGAACCCTCAGGGGGACGACTTCGAGAAACCCGCTGGGAACGGACCAGGGCCAAGGATGGGGGACCTCAAATAGGCGATAAATGGGAGCCAGAAGTTTAAATAAATTAAGATTCAACATCCTCCAAAAGGTAGAGATTTAAGCCGGATTCCGGTACAGTGAACAAAAGCGCGATGGAGAGGCGGAAGCATTGGCTGCCCCGATCGCCGCTGGTGCGTCAAAAATCTGCTGTGCAACTCCCTACTATCAGCAAAGGAATCCCAGATGAACCTCCTAGAACTAGAACGAGAAACTACCAAAATGACTCGGGCGATCATGACCCGACATATTGCGATCGGGAAAGATACGATCGCCGATCTCCGCACCCGGATGACCCTAGAAGAATTATCCGGCGTGATCATTGTTAGTATCGAACGGTTGCTCTGGTTGGACTGGGACTCGATGGTTTGGGCGATCGCCCATCTGATTCCCTCCGACATCATGGCTCAAATCCAAAGCAATCTCCGGACTACCCTCTATCAACGCTTAATTCACAAAGGCTTAATTCCCGGAGTGGATTTCAGCATTGATGGTCACGGCAATCTGCGGTTGAATGCCAAAGCCCAAAAATCTGTGGCCTAAAAAGCCCGATCGCACCGCCTTTGTTCTGCCTGCCAATTGAATAGCGCCAACTTAGCAAGAAAAAGTAAAGAACGGGTAAAGAAAAATTGCCAATTCAAAGCGGGCAGTTTTTCTCTACCCCGGCGCAGGGGTGAACCCATTCCCCACACCCATCCTCTAATTCTGCGCCACCCCAAACGGGGTATAAGTTCCACCCAATGCTTCGACCACCGCACGGGTATTCGAGACCATCATCTTAATATAAGAATCGGCCTCGCTACCGGGCACACCAATGGAATCGGAATAGAGTTCCTGGGAGGCCAACTTGACCTGGGCCTCCTCTGCTACAGTCCGGATCAGTTGTGAGTTAATGGTGGTTTCTGCAAAAATTGCCGGAACCTCTGTTCGTTTAATCTCCTCTACCAACTGCGTCACAGTTTGGGCGCTGGGTTGTTCCTCCGTACTAATGCCGATTAAGGTGCCGGTAATCTCTAACCCATAGCCTTGAGCATAGTATTGGAAGGCATCATGAGTGGTAACTAAGCGGCGGTTTTCCGGGGGAATTGTAGCAATTTGCGCCTGAATCCATTGATGGAGTTCTTCCAAGGTGGCGGTATAGTTGGCAGCATTTTCCTGGATTGCTGCGGCATTTTCTGGGGAGAGTTCGCTTAAGGCATCCCGAATCGCGTTAACCATTGCGATCGCATTCATGACATTCCCCCACACATGAGGATCCGGAGTCGTCGCCGCCTCATCCGCCATCTGCAACGGTGTGACGACTTCCCCCACTGCCACTTTTCGAGCATTCACTCCCGCAGCATTCATCAACTTAATCAGTTCCGGTTCTAGGTTATAGCCGTTATAAAGAATCAAATCCGCATTCTCTAAGGCAATGGAGTCAGCGGGGACAGGTTCATAAATATGGGGATCGACTCCCGGGGTCAAAATGCCCGTGAGTTGGATCTCTTCGGTGGCAATGGACTCGGTTAAGTCCGCAATAATGGTACTGGTGGAGACCACTTGGGGCTGATTCCCAGAACTGTCCCCCGCCCGATTCACTTCAGGGTTAGTACAGCTACTCAGGCAGAACCCCAAAATCAGGCCAGTTGCCAGTTTCCAGAGGGATTGTTTTCCCGGATAGTCTGCGATCGCTCTCATTTTTTTAACCCTTTTCATTTTTGTTTCATATTTTATTCACAATGGGTTCATATTTACACTATCCTGGAATTAAAAGCTAAATTTTAGAACCTGTTATGAAAAGACCTAACCCGTTCAAACCGGACAGTTCCTGGAAAAATCAGCCGCCAACTTTGGTGGATCAAGCCATCTGTATCAGTCATCTGGGGGTCAATTATCGTCAGGTCCAGGCCCTGAGCGATGTTAATGCGGTGATTCGCCCGGGACGCCTCACCGGGATTATTGGACCCAATGGTGCCGGGAAAAGCACGTTAATCAAAGCAATGTTAGGATTAACCCCGATTCTCAGCGGTAGGGTCCTCTATCAGGGAGAACCCCTGATGGAACAACGTGATCGCATCGCTTATGTCCCCCAGAGATCGCAAATTGACTGGACCTATCCCGCCACAGTCTGGGATGTGGTAATGATGGGACGGGCCAAGAAAACCGGCTGGTTTCGGCGCTATAGTACGGTCAGCCGTCAGATTGCCTCCGATGCGATCGCCCGCGTCGGCATGAGTGACTACCGCAACCGCAAAATTGGGGATTTATCCGGGGGACAACAGCAGCGCGTGTTTTTAGCGCGATCGCTGGCGCAACAAGCCGAGATATTCTGTTTCGATGAGCCCTTTGTGGGCATCGACCAAAAAACCGAAGCGGTCCTGTTTGAGATTTTTCACGAACTCGCTGAAGCGGGAAACATTGTGGTGGTGGTGAATCACGACCTCGGGGAATCGATTACCCATTTTGATGATTTAATCTTGTTAAATCGGGAATTAATTGCCTGTGGTGGTCGAGAACAAGTCTTGCGATCGGACAATATGTATCGCGCCTATCAAGGACAGGTGCAGTTTTTTAGCGATCGGGCTGCGTAAAGGACCTAACCCCCCCGGCCCCCCTTCCCTGGGAGGGAAGGGGGGAGGAAGAGAAGAGAAGCTACCTCCCCCAGTGCTTACAAGGATAAGGTTTTTTATATTTCCGGTCCCCTCCCCTTGGCAAGGGGAGGGTTAGGGTGGGGTCTTCTTGACGGGGCGATTCCCTACGGGATAGCTCCGCTTACCGCCCCGTCACGCACTCGTAATGAGGCGATCGCCCCGTTAGGAGAACCCCACCCTAACCCTCCCCTTGCTAAGGGGAGGGGACCGGATGTGCTCGCCTGGTTAGGAGAACCCCACCCTAACCCTCCCCTTGCTAAGGGGAGGGGACCGGATGTGCTCGCACCGTTAGGAGAACCCC
>NZ_JAMXOT010000010.1 GCF_024220515.1 Oscillatoria sp. HE19RPO | reverse complement strand
ACAAACTAAGAAGAAATGACTAAATTTTCCCCGTTTGTATTAACGACTTCAGTCGTTATCCCCCAGAGTTGCGAAGAAAAGAAACGACTGAAGTCGTTACTACAAACTAAGAAGAAATGACTAAATTTTCCCCGTTTGTAGTAACGACTTCAGTCGTTATCCCCCAACCCAACGAGATGTGTTACAAAAAGTGAAACCCCCTGCTCATTTCCCCAAGTCTGTGCCATCCTAGAATTCATCATCAAAATGAGGTTCCTATGAAATTACTCTATATTGTTCCAGCCTGTTTAGTCCTGGTTACAGCAGTGGGAACAGTCGCAAATTTAACCTTAGCCCAACATTCGCGATCGCCCGCCCATCCCATCCTCTCTCAAGGCAATCAAACCCCAACTCCCTCGGAATCCCAAGATGCGGGGGGCTTATATGTTTTATCCCCGGACGGAGAAAAACAAGCCTTTACCCTCACCCATACCGATGTCAAAGCCCGAATTGATGGCAATGTCTCCCAAGTTGCCGTAACTCAACGGTTTCAAAACCCATTTAATGAACCATTAGAAGCCATTTATGTCTTCCCCCTTCCTGATGAGGCGGCGGTTTATGATATGGAAATCAAAATCGGCGATCGCATCATTAAAGGCGATATCAAACAACGGGAAGAAGCCCAACGCATTTATGACGAAGCAAGAGAACAAGGACGCACCGCAGCATTATTAGAACAAGAACGTCCTAATATCTTCACTCAATCCCTGGCGAATATCAAACCCGGTGAACAAATTGAAGTCACCATTCGCTACAGTGACAGTCTCCCCTTTGAAGGGGGAAACTATGAATTTGTCTTCCCAATGGTAGTCGGTCCGCGTTATATTCCAGGAACCCCAACTACCCCAGAAACCCCGAATACTAACCAAGTTCCTGATGCCTCACGGATTACCCCTCCGGTCCTTCGTCCTGGCACAAGGTCCGGTCATGATATTAGTGTGGCGGTGGAGATTAATGCCGGAGTTCCCATTTCCAATATCCAATCCCCGTCCCATCAAATTGTCACCTCTCAATCGGAAGAGATGGTCCGGATTGACTTAGCAAAAGCCGATTCTATCCCGAACAAAGATTTAATTCTGCGCTATCAGGTTTCAGGCGATCGCACCAAAGCAACAGTCCTCACCCAATCCGACGATCGCGGGGGACATTTTGCCATTTACCTCATTCCCGCCTTAGATTACAACCGCAATGAAATCGTCCCCAAAGATGTCATCTTTTTAATGGATACCAGCGGGTCTCAATCCGGTGACCCCATCGTGAAATCCCAGGAATTGATGCGCCGCTTTATCAATGGCCTAAATCCCAATGATACCTTTACGATTATTGACTTTGCCAATACCGCAACGGCACTCTCTCCTCGCCCCTTAGCCAATACGCCTGCTAATCGCAACATGGCGATCGATTATATCAATCAATTGGACGCCAATGGGGGAACTGAGTTATTAAATGGCATTCAAACCGTCTTAAATTATCCACCGGCAGAAAATGGGCGGTTGCGAAGTATTGTGTTGTTAACCGATGGATATATTGGCAATGACATGGAAATCATTGCCGAGGTTCAACAAAAGTTACAAGCGGGCAACCGTTTATATAGTTTTGGAGTGGGGAGTTCGGTGAATCGATTTGTCCTCGATCGCCTTGCAGAAGTGGGACGCGGAACCTCCCAAGTAATTCGTCAGGATGAACCCACAGAAGAGGTGGCAGAACGGTTTTTCCGACAGATTAATAATCCCGTTTTAACGAATATTGAGGTGAGTTGGGAAGGGGGAGGGGAACCGGCAGAAGTTTATCCCGGTTTACCGCCAGATTTGTTTGCGGAACAACCCTTAGTTTTGTTTGGACGAAAAGGCGATCGCGCCCGGGGACAGTTACGAGTGAAGGGAATGACTGCCAATGGCGATCGCTATGAAGAACTCTTTCGCATGGCATTTGAGGAAGAAGGTAACCCGGCGATCGCGCAACTATGGGGTCGCCATCGGATTAAAGATTTAATGAGTCAAATGTATGGCGGAGAAACCACATCCGGGGTAACAGAAGTTACCAATACCGCCCTCGCCTATCGATTGCTGTCTGCTTACACTGCCTTTGTCGCCGTCAGCGAAGAAGTCCGAGTCGATCCCGATGGCACCACCCGCCGAGTGCAAGTGCCCGTCGAATTACCCGAGGGAGTCAGTTACGAAGGGATTTTTGGGGAAGAAAGCGAAGCAGATGCGGTAATGGCACCTCGGGGTCGCACTAGCGGCGCATATCCACCTCCGTCACCTGCTGCGGCACCTGTTCGGTTGTCTGGGGGTGCTCGTCCCGGTCCCGGTAGTCCCCAACCCCTGTATGAATCTTCAACAATGGACGAAATCAATCCATCCCCCCAAGGGAGCGATCGCATTCAAGTCATGGATGCGGAGGATTTAGATGCGGAGGCGACAGCAGATTTAGAAGAATTATTCCAATTTGTGTCCCTCTCCCCAGGAGTGAGTGGGGAAGTGGTGTGGGAAATTGTAGTTCGTCAGGGTCGAGTGGTGCGCGTGATGTTAGACGATCGCGCTTCTACGTTAACGGATCAAGGGGCGATCGACCTGATTCGTCAAACCTTACAACGTTGGCAACCCCCCCAATCTCTCTCCGGAACCCTCCGGATTAAATTGCAAGTTCAACCTTAATTCTGAATCAGGATTGGTTATCCTAAAATGACGTCAGGTGCGTCAGAATGTTAACTTGAGATAGGTATCTTTCCCTTGAGTATCTGACGCACCCGACGGAACCTCGACCCGTTTATAATTTCTCTAAATTTTATGGCGAGAATTAATTTACTCGATACAAAAACCACCAATTTTCGGGATTTAATTGGCAATGGTAAAATTTATCGAGTCCCCCTGTTTCAACGTGATTATTCCTGGCGAGAGGAAAATTGGGAAGACCTCTGGCAGGACATTTTGATGCTTCACCAGGACCCGGAATCTAGTCATTATATGGGGGCGATTGTTCTGCACAATTCGGCCAATTCTGACAAAGAGTGGACGATTATTGATGGTCAACAGCGGTTTGCTACCCTGAGCATTTTGGCAATTGCACTCATTGATAAACTCACTCAACTCGTGGATTTGGGACAAGAAGCAGAACAGAATAAAGAGCGCCAGGAGCTTTTAAAGCGGACCTATTTAGCGGATAAAGACCCGCGCTCTCTTCGCTATTCCAGTAAGTTAATCTTAAATGAAAACAACGATGAATTTTATCAGAGCAATCTGATTAATTTAAGACAACCCCGGAATCTGCGTTCTTTACCTCACTCTAACCAACTCTTATGGAATGCCTTTGCTTATTTTTCTAAACAAATTAGTGAAGATATCCCCGAAGTGGTGAGCAGTGGAGAACAGGTAGCAACTTTTCTGACGGATACGGTGGCGCAACGCTTATTGTTCATTCAAATTAATGTGGAAGATGAACTGAATGCTTATACGGTATTTGAGACTTTGAATGCGCGGGGACTGGAACTAAGTGCCACGGATTTATTAAAAAATTATCTATTTTCTCTGTTTCAAGGACCGGATGATTTACGGGAAGCTCAACGGCAATGGAAAAGAATTATTACCACGGTTCAACTCGAAAGGTTTCCTGAATTTCTGCGGTATTATCTCAGTCTCACCTATACGAGAATCCGTCGCGATCGCCTTTTTAAACAAGTCAGGAATTCGGTCAAAACATCGCAACAAGCGTTTGATTTACTGGATGAACTCGAAAATTATAGTAGTCTGTTTGTGGCATTGGGGAATCCCCATGATGAGTTTTGGCGAGAGAGTCCCCAAAATCAGAGATATATTCGAGAATTGAGCTTGTTTCGAGTCAAGCAAGTTTATCCGACTCTATTTGCCGCTTATGACAAGTTCTCTCCTGATGACTTTACCCGCTTGTTAAAATTGATTGCCGTTGTCTCATTTCGTTATAGCATTGTCAGTTCTTTGAATCCCAATGAATTGGAGACCATTTATAATCAAATTGCTATAGATATTCAAAACAAAGCTATCAAACATCCCCGGGGTGTATTTGAACGATTAGGGTCGATTTATGTATCGGACGAAAAATTTCGTCAGGATTTTTCTTTACTAGAAATGTCTACCAAAGGACAGAAACGCCGATTAGTTCGTTATATTCTGTGGAAGTTGGAAACTGAGGCATCGGGAGTAGAAATCATGGAAGATAGTTTTTCTATAGAACATATTCTCCCCGAAAATCCCGATGATTCATGGCAACGGAATTTTACAGAAAAGCAAGGGGATGAGATGGTGTATCGCCTGGGAAATATGACGCTTCTGGAATCGGGGTTGAATCGGGAAATTGGCAATCAACTTTATGTCAAAAAGCAAGAAAAATATCAGGATAGTCAGTATCGCTTAACTCAGGAAATTCAGGCGGAAGAATGGACGCCGGATGCGATCGCCAATCGCCAACAGCATCTAGGGCGTCTGGCGGTTCAGGTTTGGCGTGCGGATTTTGCCTAACCTAATCTATCTTTTCCCCGCCTAACTTATCTCCCCCTAACTTAATCCACCTGCTTTAAATAAGGGGAAAAAGTGACCGACGGGACCAGGACCTTGGCCAATCTCTAAGGCAAATTGTAAGGCTTCGGTGACATAGTTTTTGGCATTTTTGACCGATGTCAGAGAATCTTGACCTAATGCTAAATTGGCAGCGATCGCCGCTGACAACGTACATCCGGTGCCATGCGTATTGCGAGTTTCTACCGTTACCGTTCTCAAGGTTTCTAGGCAGTCCCCATCAAACCAGACATCTACCCCGCGCAATTCTCCCGCCATGCCGCCTCCTTTGACCAAGACGCCAGAAACTCCACATTTATGGATTCTCTGAGCAGCAGCGCGCATATCATCCAAGGTATTAATTTGTAATCCGCTGAGAATTTGGGCCTCGTAGCGATTGGGGGTGACGATCGCCCCTAACGGCACCAACACATCCCGCAGCAATGTCACCGCTTCATCATCAATCAGTTGGGCGCCAGTCCGAGACACCATCACCGGATCCACGACTAAATTCTTGAACTCTAGCGATTTCACCCGTTCCACCACTGCTGCAATAATCTCTCGATTGAGCAGCATTCCAGTTTTGACCGCCTGTACCCTCATATCCTGAACCACCGCATCAATTTGAGCAGCGATCGCCTCCACCGGCAACCCATCCACCCGAGTTACCCCCATCGTACTTTGAGCCGTGACGCAGGTGAGGGCGCTGGTGCCATGAACCCCATGAAACGCAAAGGTTTTCAAATCCGCTTGAATCCCGGCGCCTCCACCACTATCAGAACCGGCGATCGTCAAGGCGACGGGTACCACCGGCAACGGGGAAATTGCTTGCATATCAGAAATCTTTCAGCCTTTTACCATTAACATTGCCAAAAAGAATCAACTGCTCACCCAGGAAGCAGGGTCAGCAGTGATTAATCCCAACTGATTTGTCCTAACTGTTTATCGCGGAGGGCGACGCTTTTGCAGGAAATCGGGAATATCCAGTCCTGGGGGTTTACCTCGGGAAGGGTCTGAAGGCGGTGGCGGTGGCGGTGGCGCTGCCTGGGGTTTGGGAATGAACCGTTGCGGTTGCGGTGCGACCCTGGCAACCTGAGTTCCCGGTTGGGGGGGTTCTGAGGAAAAGCCCGTTGCAATCACGGTAATCCGAATTTCCCCTTGGAGGCGTTCGTCAATCACCGCACCAAAAATAATATTGGCATTGGGATCAACCACTTCGTACACCGTTTCTGCTGCGGCATTCACCTCATGCAAGGTCAAATCGGTGCCGCCGGTAATATTCAAGACAACGCCCTTGGCCCCTTCAATCGAGGATTCGAGTAAAGGAGAAGAAATGGCACTGAGGGCCGCTTCTCGGGCCCGGGATTTGCCCGAACCGACACCAATTCCCATTAACGCCGACCCCGCATCAGCCATTACTGCGCGCACGTCGGCAAAGTCCACATTCACCAGTCCGGGAATCGTAATAATATCTGAAATCCCCTGAACCCCTTGGCGCAGGATATCATCAGCGACTCGAAAGGCTTCTTGGACTGGGGTTTGTTCGGAAATAACCGAGAGCAATTTATCGTTGGGGATGACAATTAGGGTATCGACCCGACTTTGGAGGGCGGCAATCCCTTCTTCCGCTTGGTTCGTGCGCCGACGGCCCTCGAACATAAACGGACGGGTGACGACCCCCACAGTCAGCGCCCCGACTTCTTTGGCTGCTTCGGCAACGATTGGGGCGGCCCCGGTGCCGGTCCCACCTCCCATGCCTGCGGTAATGAAAACAAGGTCAGAATGTTCTAAGGCATGAGCAATCTCATCGCGAGACTCCTCCGCCGCTTTTTGCCCGATGGCGGGATTGCCACCTGCGCCGAGACCTCTGGTTAGTTTTTGTCCGACTTGTAGGCGTTTGGTTGCGGTGGATTGGACTAGAGCTTGGGCATCGGTATTCACCGCCCAAAATTCTACTCCCGAGACTTCACTTGCAATCATGCGGTTGACAGCATTGCATCCACCGCCGCCTACGCCAATGACTTTAATTTTGGCTATGCTACTCGGCACAATATCGTTACTCCTGGTTTCTTCCCCGGGGAGCCGGTTATCGCGATTTTGACCCAATATTAACCCTGTGTTGTTAAAAGGATTGGAGTTGTCCACTGCCACGGGAAAACCTGTCGGTTCTTCAGAATGAGGGCTTTCATTTCCAACCCCTAGTTTACTATTAAGTGTCATTAGTATTGGGAACGGTAGAGATACAACTTCTGAAATAAGGGCAGATCAAAGTCAACTATAGGCTATGTTGCCCAAGATTACCAACTTTAACACTGATTAGTTTTGCCAATCTGTCAAGGGTAATCATACTGACCCCCTCTCCAACCCAAACTTTTGCCCTGATTTGTCATGGTTTTGAGTTGGGGTTTTTCTAATGAAGTTAAGGGGTTGGGACCGTTGGCGGGGCAGTTACACCTATGCGTTGAAGGGAGGGGCGATCGGGATTGGTCAGGTCTATATAAGCAATTTGGGCTAAATCAATTTGGTTGGGTAAATCCCCCATCTGTCCCAACCGGGACATTTGTTCCTCAAACCGAGGGCTGTAAGGGCCACAATGAACGACTCCCAGTTCGGTTTTTAAAATCAAATTCGCCGGGTCCTGCCAGTTGATTTCATAAATTTTGATGGGACTGCGACGAATGGATTGATAGACAGACTCCCAAGCAAAACGGTATTGCTCCAGGGGGCCGATTACCCGGAGTTGGGGCAGTTGAGCGGTGGGGTCTAGGGCGGTGTAGCTTTCCAAGGGCATCCACATTCCCCGTTCATCAAGCAACCCCACTGATGGCATCCCGGGGGACTCTGCTGCCGGATTGGGGCTGAGTCCGGGGGGAGTCTCGGTGGGGACCCCTGGCGCGATATCAACCGTACTGGCAATTGCCACCGGATAGCGTTCCTGGACCGTCACCTTGAGTCCCCGGGGAAAAAGTTCTCGGGAAACGGTTGCTTTGGCGATCGGACCTTGGGATTCCAATTCTCGGGCGAGTTCTTGCGGTCGAACTTGCAGCATGGATTGGGGATACGAAAGCGGCAACAGGGAGCGAATCGCCCGATCGGAGAGAAATTCATTTCCGTCGATTTCGACTTGTTCCGGGTTGTCAATCACTAAAGCCGGTGAGGTGGTTGTCCATAATAAAAATCCGGCCAGGGAACTGACCGCTAACAGTTGCCAAGAGGCTTGGAACACTTTCTGACGCCGCGATCGCCTAAGTTGACGACGGCGACGCGCTAACTCGGACTGCGAGACCGTTCCGATGGTATCCATCCTAACCGTTTAAGCTAACTGGGACACAACTAGATACACCCAAACTTTACCTCTTGTCAAGAAATAACCTGTATTTCTTGCACTGAAAACCTTCTTGATTCCCATGCAGTGAACCCACTGGAAAATTAAGTTGGTGATCAAATCCAGACTTCCTAGTTCTCCCTAAGACTCTAAAATTAGCAGGTTTCGGTCTGGATAACGACGCTTGACCCTGTGTTTATTCACTTATTTTAACCTCCCGGTTCGGCTTTTGAATCGAGGCTATGCAAGGCTTGCCTCTGTAACATCCTCCGCTTCCCTCCTCTGCTGGGATTCTATTCGGATTCCAAATCGGAAACTTGAGTCCCGCGCTTCTTTCTAGGCTATAGGAGTCGCCGGAGTAACCCATCACTTCTATGACAGACAGGACTTCCGCATATTTTCCAAGGCGACCCTAAATGTAGAGGCGCGAAAGCGAGTCGCCTCTACAGAGTTAGGGTTCATGGGTCAGTCATTACAGAGTGGGGTACAGAGTCGGGACAATTCATAGACTGCCCCCACCTATCAGGTTACATCGGGCTCGACAGCGTAAGTTCTTTGTTATAAGGGAGATTTTCTGGAATGCCACTTGCGGCGTCCTCAAATTGGGACCCTTATCGGGGTGTGATAGACTCCTAACTTCTCAACCTTTGCAGGCGATCGCCCTGTTATCTAAGATCGATCGCCTCTAAACCAACAGGTTGCAATCCGGCAAACATTCTACAGGTGGGTGTCTTGATCGCTCAATTATTCATCGGCAATCACCCATCCTTTTGATCCTGAGTCGGTGGATGGTAAGTAAAGATCACTCTGGCAATCCTCGGTTAATCATCATAAGTAACCTTAAGTCATGCAAATTGTTACGGAAGGACAACCTATACCAGAGAAATATCTGGAGAAGGACTCAGCTATTGGGGAGAGTTAATTAACATGAAATTAGATTTACCGAGATTTTATAAAGCTTGTAATCCCAGTAAAGTCTTGGATATGGCGAATGATGAGGATCGAGAATACTATATTGATTTTTCTTCAGTTCGCGGAGGTAATATTATCCGAGAACTGGGGAGAACGATTAGTTTGCTCTCCGGAGATGAACCCACCTGCCAGCTCTTTACTGGACATATTGGCTGTGGAAAATCAACTGAATTATTCCGGTTGAAAAAAGACTTAGAAGCGGAAGGATATCATGTGGTCTATTTCGAGTCTTCTCATGATTTGGATATGGCTGACGTAGATATCACGGAAATTCTCTTGAGCATTGCCCGTCAAGTTTCAGAAAGTTTAGAGACGATTAACCTTTGCGTTGAACCTAAACGGGGGTTCCGGGATTTACTCAAGGGGGCAGCGGATCTGTTGCAAACTCCCATAGAACTGAGTGGGGAGGCCTCCCTTCCCGGGATTGGAACGTTTAGTGCCAGCAGTGAGGGAGAAGTGGGCTTTTCCTTGCCTGGGGGGATTGGTTCAATTACGGCAAAAGCTCGACATAGCCCCCGATTACGGCAACAGTTGCGACAATATTTAGAACCCCGGACCAATAATATTTTGGAAGCAATTAATAGTGAATTGCTTCATCCTGCAACGGAGATTCTCAATCAGCGGGGTAAAAAAGGATTGGTGGCGATCGTCGATAATTTAGACCGGGTGGATAGTGTCAGAAAACCTTCGGGACGCACACAACCGGAATATTTATTTGTCGATCGCGGTGAGCAATTGCGGAAGCTGAATTGTCATGTAGTTTATACCATTCCCTTGTCTTTAATTTTTTCCAATGACTTGGGCCGATTGAGTTCTCGGTTTGGGGTGAAACCGAAGGTTTTACCAATGGTTCCGGTACGGGAACGGGATGGGAGTGTCTATGAAGAGGGGATGAAGTTACTCAGAAATATGGTCCTCGCCCGGGCATTTCCCCACATTCCGGCTTCCCAACGAGAAGAGATGATTGCCTCGGTGTTTGATTGTTCGGAAACCTTAAATCGCTTGTGCAGCGTGAGTGGGGGTCATGTGCGGAATTTACTGGGACTGCTTTATAGCTGTCTGCAATTGCAAGACCCGCCGTTTTCCCGTCAATGTCTGGAAAATGTGATTAAAGAATATCGGGATGATTTGATTGCGGCAATTACCGATGAGGAGTGGGAGTTGTTATTTCAAGCGTTGGAACAGAAGCACGTCCAAGGGGATGAGGATTATCAACTGTTGTTGAGAAGTATGTTTCTGTTTGAGTATCGCGATCGCGATGGACGCTGGTATTGGATTAATCCTGCTTTGGCCGAAGCCCCTAAATTTAAGGAATGGATGTCAGAATATCCAGCCTAAATCCGGGTTGTCTGCCTTTGTCCCGATCTTTTTTGTCTTGACCTGAACACTCTGAGGGCTTAGGTGGAAGTCTCTCCGGGCGATCGCCCTGCTACTATCCCACCCCGCTGGGGTAGATGGGTTGAGTCCGATAAACGGGTGCGAATTTTACCCAAGTTTTAGCTCAAGATTGTCGCTACAAAAGGTTGGAGCATAAGCCAGTCATTTATCCCCCCTTCAATACAGAGGGAACAATATTTGTCAAGAGAGGAGTGAATCTTTCACTCTCTCTACGATCTGGAGACTGAATTAAAAAAGCGGGATGAAGACCAGGCCAGTTTATTCCCATTTGTTGAGCGCTCTATTTTATCGAATTGACAGGTATCCCACCGAGAGGGAATCGATTTCTGATATTTTTCTGGGATTTTTTCTGCTTGGGGTTTTAGTCAATTTTTTAAATTTGACGGAAGCCCAGAAACGTTTATGATCAAGACCCGATTCCTGTAAAAACGGTGACTCATCCCCTGGAAAGCGCCAACTCCTTTCACCCATCCTCGGACGGAATCAGAGGTAAAGGTTCGTTCCGATAATAGAAGCTGTCGTGATTTTTATCGGGAACAAAACTGATAGAGCAAATCTCACCCTGTTGGCTCATTGCTATAGGGTCTATCCCCCCAAGGGGTTACTCCCTCCCCCCTTGCTGTCAATGATTTAGAGGGACTATATCATAGAAAGAGCAGACCAATCGGAACGGAATGACCCTTAAAAACTAAAATTAGGATTAAGTTATTTCGCCCTGGCATTCCTCCTGGCCATAATGGGAAGATTATTATCCAACCCGAGAAAAATTCCCCTCTATCCATCCCCGATCGCCTGTCGGAGAATCTAGGTCTGGAGGTAATCTAGAACACTCCTAAATTCAGAAAAAGAGAGAGTCTTTTATCTGTACAATAAGAACAATATCGGTGAAGCAAAGTTGCGCCGGATCAAATAACGGGATCGGGAGTGAGCTTTACGGCTTCAGGGCAAAAAGTAGGGAAAAAGGAGACTAGGAACCCAACCCAAACCGATGAATCAGGGAATAGCAAAATAGGCAAATAATAGTTGGGGGTAGTCACTATGGTATTGATTTGGCTTTTGAATAGAGCACAACGACGAAAGTTATGACTGACCTCGACCAACCCATTGAATGTTCCCTCTATAACGAGCGATCCTTACAGACGTTGGTCAGAGCGATCGCCCTGTCCGAAGGAAATTTTTCTTTAATTTTAGTCCGGTGCAATTATGTGACATTGCAGCAGAGTATGCTCCAACGTCTCGAATCCCTCTGTCCAGAAATGTTCGAGGAAGGACGTTCTGTACATTCTCTGGTTCTCCCCAAAACCGTCAACACCCTTTACAGCGCCGTGAGGGACGCTCTGGATCAGAAACAACCCCTAGCGGTGATGATTTTTGGGTTGGATAGCACCAAAGGTTTGGAACAGTTGCTAGTATCGGCAAATCAGGTGCGCGATGAGTTTCGCAACAGTTTTCCTTTTCCCCTGATTTGGTGGGTGACGGAAGAAGTGCTCACTTATCTGATCCGGTTTGCACCGGATTTGAAAAGTTGGGCCGCCACTTCGATTAAATTTGAGATGGAAACGGATAGCTTATTGGACCTGCTGCACCAAGAAGCGGGGAGTCTGATTCCTCAGCTATTAGAGAAGGGTGCAAAGAAAAGCGGATATGAATGGTGCATCCCGAGTCCCCTGGAGTCGAACCGGCGCAAAGAACTGGAATCAGCAGTGAAGGATTGCGTGTTTCGCGGAGTGACTTTGGATGCCGAACTCTCTGCCAGCGTCCAGTTTGTCCTAGGTCGCGATGAATTTTGCCGCGATCGCCTGGACACAGCAGAAGCCCATTATCACGAAAGTTTGACGTTATGGCAGCATATCGGTCCCGGTTCACCCCTCACGGACCCCGAACAACCGGCCCCAGAAATCACCCCCCTTGCGACTTCTTCCCCAGACCTCGAACGCCTCGGTCTGCTGTGGTTTCACTTGGGATTGTTGTATTGCCGCAAAGCCGAACTGAACCCGGCTCAAAATCAGCAACACCTCACGGAAGCTGAATCCTATCTCGATCGCGCCTTAACCCTGTTTGAATCCAGAAGTCGATTAGATTTTGTCGCGCAACTCAGCCCCCTATACGGAAAAGTCCTAGCCAGACTACAGCGCTGGGACCGCTTGCAAATTCAAGTGGAAAAAACAGTGGATCTCCATGAAAAACACCCAGTGCAATTGGCCCGGGATTATGGATTTATGGCAGAAATCGCCCTGGCGCGCGAAGAGTGGGAACAGGGATTGGAGTACGCCCAAAAAGCGATCGCCGCTTTAGCCTTGGCCCCTGTCACCGAGCGCCAAGAACAGGGATTGTACTTGTACTTCCACGCCCGGGCCACAGTCCGGTGGTTGAGTCCTGAAGCAACCCCGGCCCCCGTGCCATTCAAAGATTCGGCCCCCTCCTGGTATCAACAGTCCCAAGCGGCGATCTACATACTCAATTTAGCCCAACAAGTCACCAAACCCGAACGGGACCCCCAACTTTATATTTCAATTTTAAAACTGCTGCGATCGCTCTATTTTGAGCATCAAGAGTATGTCGAAGCCTTTCGCCTCAAACAAGAACAACGCTCCATTGAAACCCTCTATGGATTCCGGGCTTTTGTCGGGGCCGGATTGCTGCAACCCCAAACCAAGGCGCATTCCCAACCCTTAAACCAAACCGCCTTAAGTGGACTGGCCCCCAAGCATTCCGACACGGTGGGCCTTCCCCAAGAAATCGCCGCCGCAGGCCGCCAAAGCCATATTGAATGTTTGCTAGAACGTATGACTCGCGCCGATAAAAAACTCACCATTCTCTATGGCGACTCTGGGGTTGGCAAATCCTCCTTGGTGAATGCCGGATTCGTTCCAGCATTAGCCGGACGGGCAGTTGGCGATCGCCTTGCATTGCCAGTAGTGCTGCGGTCCTATACCGATTGGATAGCCACCCTCTCCAAACGCCTCAATGAAACCATCAGCCAAACCCTGGGAATTCCCCCAGAACCCAATTCCGAGTGGGCCGAACTCAATGGGGACCTACAAAAGGGGCAAAGCCTGACCGGACAGAAATCCGCTGACCCTTCCCCAGTTCAAGCCGCCTTATCCATGCTGCGGTCCAACGTCAATCGCAATCTCCTCACAGTGATTGTTTTTGACCAATTTGAAGAATTTTTCTTTGTCCATAAAACCCAAGAAAGTCGGCAAGAATTCTATCGCTTTTTACAAATCTGCCTCGATATTCCCTTTGTGAAAGTAATCCTCTCCCTGAGAACGGATTTCTTACATTATTTATTAGACTGCGAACGGTTATGCTATCTCGATGCCATTAATAACGATATTCTCAGTAAAGAAATTCGTTATCAACTCAGTGATTTTTCCGCCGCTCAGGCCGTAGAGGTAATTCAGCGCTTAACCGAACGATCGCAATTTTACCTGGAAACTGAACTGATTGAGGCATTAGTTCGGGATTTGGCCAATGAAACAGGTCAGGTGCGCCCGATTGAATTGCAACTCGTCGGCGCTCAACTGCAAGATGATGAAGAAAAAATCACCACATTAGAACAGTACCAAAAGCTTGGCGATCGCCCCAAAGAAATCCTGATTGCCCGCTCCCTCGTCCAAGTGATTCGCGACTGTGGTCCCGACAACGAAAAACCCGCTTGGGAAGTCCTGTACCGTCTGACCAATCCCAACAACACCCGACCCCTTCGCACCCAAGAAGAATTAAAAGCAGACAGAAAACTCACCCCGGCACAGCTGGACTTAATTTTAACCATTCTCGAAGGAGCCGGTTTAGTCTTTATTCACCGGGAAGAATCCGGCGATCGCTATCAACTCGTCCATGACTATCTCGTTCACCCCGTCCGCCAAAAATATGAAACCGACTTTGGTCCCGAGGCCCAATTAGTCAAAGCCGAAGAAGCCAAAAAAAAGACCCAAGCTCAACTGGAAAAAAGCAATAAAATGCTCAAACGTCAGATGGGTTTTTTGGGCTTTTTAGTCAGTTTATTAGCTTTTGCCAGTGTGTTCGCCCTCGCTCAAAAAGAACAAGCCTCCATCGGAGTGGAAAATGCTCAAATTACCGCAATTAGTGCCTCCAGTGAAGCCCTCTATGTCTCCGATCGCGAATTTGATGCCTTAGTCGAAAGTTTAAGATCCAGGCGAAAACTCTCCATCGCTAAAAACCCCGACTCAGAAACCAAACTGCGAGTAGCAGCCGCCTTACAACAAGCCGTCTATGGAGTGCGAGAACGTAACCGCTTAGAAGAACATGGTGCAGAAGTCTGGAGTGTCGCCTTCTCTCCTGATGGTCAGTTATTAGCCTCCGGAAGCAATGACACTCAAGTATTGCTTTGGAACCGCAACGGCAGTCTCCATAAAAAATTGGTAGATTATAGCCTAGATGTGACCGGGGTCAGTCATACCGATGCCGTCACTAGCGTAGGCTTCTCGAATGATGGCAACTTAATTGCCTCCGCCTCACGAGATAGCACCGTTAAACTCTGGAAGCGCGATGGCAGTCTTTATAAAACCCTCACCGGCCATACCAATAGCATTTATAGCGCTACTTTTTCCCCAGATAGTCAACTTGTTGCCACCGCCAGTCACGATCAAACCGTCAAATTATGGCGGGTCTCCGATGGCAGTTTGGTCCGCACCTTTCAAGGTCATACCGATTCCGTGAATTGGGTCACCTTTAGTCCCGATGGTCAAACCCTCGCCTCCGCTTCCGATGACAAAACCGTTAAACTTTGGAGTCTGGAGGGTACCCTGCAACAGACTTTAAAAGTTCATACCGATTGGGTCACCGCATTGGCCTTTAGTCCCGATGGTCGTCATCTGGTTTCTGCTGGGGTGGACCATACTATTTCCGTGACTAATCTGGAAGAAAACAACACCCAAACCTGGAAAGCTCATGATGATATTGTGTTTAGCCTGAGTTTTAGTCCCGATGGTCGCTGGTTTGCATCCGCAGGCGATGATAATGCCATTAAAATTTGGAAATTAGATGGGACGCCGATTAAAACCCTCAAAGGTCATAGTGGTCGAGTCACCAGTGTCAATTTTAGTCCCGATGGCATGACCTTGGCATCCGCCAGTTGGGACAAAACCATTCGCCTGTGGACATTGAAAGATACATTTTTGCAAGTATTAGCTGGGGAAGTGGGTCACAAAGGACGAATATCCAGCATCAGTTTGTCTCCCACGGGAAAACAGTTGGCATCAGCCAGTTGGGATAAAACCGTGAAAATTTGGAGTCTGGAACCGGGTCGCACCCCCTCAGCGGTGACCACGTTACAGGCTCCCGAGGGACATAGCGATCGCGTATTTGGCGTCAGTTTTTCTCCCGATGGTCGGGCGATCGCCTCGGTCTCTCAAGATTGTACAGTCAAAATTTGGAATGCGTCCAATGGCACCCTCCTCAAAACTTTAGTGGACCCGAATTTGACCGGGGACCCGTCGAAAAATTCCGATTGTCCAGCAGAAAGTAGTCACAGCGATCGGGCTTATTCGGTCAGTTTTTCCCCCGATGGTCAATTAATTGCCTCCGGTTCTCGCGATAAAACCGTCAAAATTTGGCGGATCGATGGCACGTTATTGGGGGTTTTAGAGGGTCACACTGAACGGGTGAATAGTGTGGCTTTTTCCCCCGATGGTCGTCTGATTGCCTCCGGTTCGGATGATAGAATGGTCAAACTTTGGACCAAGGACGGTGAACTGCTCCAAACTCTCTCCGGTCGCTATCCTCATCAGTCCTACGTCACCAGTGTGACGTTCTCTCCCGATGGTCAGCGCATTGCTTCCGCCAGTTGGGATAATACGGTGAAAATTTGGCATCTGGATGGCACTCTAGAAAAAACTCTGCTGCAAGGCTATAGCGATAGTGTGGAAAGTGTTCGCTTCTCTCCTGATGGTCGCCTGTTGGTTTCGGCCAGTTGGGATGGCACGGTTAAGCTGTGGAGTCTTAAGGATGGGACGTTATTAAAAACCCTCCAAGGTCATACTTCCGGGGTTTTAGATGTGGAGTTTAGTCCCGATGGTGAAATTATTGCCTCGGCTGGAGATGATAATACGGTGATTTTGTGGAATTTGGATTTAGATGATTTGACTCGCCGCGCTTGTACTTGGCTCCATGATTATTTTAAGTATTCTAAAAATATCAACGAGGGCGATCGGGCGCTTTGCGAGGAAGCGATTAAGGAACAACGATTTCCTAAGTCTGGCGTTCCTTATTTACAACGGGTGAGCCAGCAGCGATAAGAATGGGGGAGGGGTGAACCACTGATTACACTGATTGTCACGGATTTGAAGTAATCTGGTTATTTATTGTCGTTCTCTCCAGGTTTATGTCTGAATTACCCCCCCTTAACTCTGATACGATTTGGGATATTCTCAATGACCAGATTGATGATTTGACGGTTAATCGCTTGGTTTGGCATTTTTTAGGGTATCGCTATGAGGAAATGACTCAAGCTTGGAATACGGATGCGGTCGATACGCTGTGGCGAGAAGAGTATCCCGAACCTCCCGATTTTATCGCCAGCCGACCGGCAACGGTTAAATTGACTCGTTCTATTCCTAAAGAAAATAAACAATTGCTGAAGGAAAAGTTGGGGTTTTCGGGTTATAAGGTGGGGGAGTTGGTTCCCCGCTTAACCCGTCGCGCTACGATGGCGAATTGGTTATTAAGTTATTTGGAATCTCAACCCTGATTGGGGAGGCGTCCAGTCTTTCTCGGGCTATTTCGGTTAACCCGTTGATTCATCATGAATGATTAGTCAGGGGCAATTCCTCCCTCAAGTCAGCCGGATTGAGGTTTGATAATTTTATTCTAAAAATTGCAAGTTGTCAACCTGTTAAAAGATAAAATTACACCGGGGCTAAATCTGCCAGAATTCTGATTGACGGCATTGGGGAGAGATGCTTAATATTAAGGGAAGGTAAAAACTGTAAACAAATATTAAGTTTATGAATGGCTCGGGGGTGGAGCCTTCTGTGATGCCACCCTGGTTGGATGAAAGAATGAAAACTCCTATAGAGACTGCAATGCAATCAACATTTCCCCAAAGACTTCTCATATCCGTGGCGGCCTTTTTCCTGGCGGTATCAGCTTGGGCGATCGCCCCGATTTCGGCTCAAGCTTATGACAATCCCGAGTTACTGCCGGAAATCCAAACCCCAATTATTGACCTTGCCAACTCCCTAACGAGCATCCAGGAAGAGAACTTAATCCAAGAGTTAGAGAATTTTGAAGCAGAAACCGGCTGGAAACTGAGGGTCCTGACCCAATACGATCGCACCCCAGGTCGGGCCGTTAAGGATTATTGGGACCTCAACGATAAGAGCGTCCTACTGATTGCCGACCCTCGGGGGGGCAACCTCTTGGGATTCAATGTGGGGGATGAACTCTACCCCTTACTGCCGAGAACCTTCTGGATCGAATTACAAACCCGCTACGGCAATCAATTTTTTGTTCGAGACAACGGAGAGGACCAGGCAATTCTTAACTCATTAAATACCGTGGAAAATTGTTTGCGCCAAGGGGGATGCCTGGTGGTCCCCGGGTTGCCGAGGGAGCAATGGATCCTTACCCTGATTACTTCAACGGTGGGGGGCATCATCTTTGGATTTGCCGCACATCCCAGAAAAGATCGACAAGCATTTTCCTGGCAATGGGCCTTAATGTTTTCACCCCTCTGGGGAATTTTATTTATTGCCTTTGGTTTGGGCCCTGTGATTTCGCGGACCAGTGATTTTTTACCCTTACTGCGGAATATCCTGGGGTTTCTCCTGGGTGCCCTGGTTGCTTATTTAACGCCGATTTTAAATGGGTCCTCAACTTCTGAAACCTAGGAATTCGTAGGACAAGAAACCGGGTTTCTGGCACTTTTTGCTGCGAATTGCTACAGATTTTTCAAGAAACCCGGTTTCTGATGGCTGCTCTAGCGCCAGAACACAGAAGCCAGTACAGTTTTAGCTCTGTAAGACAAGAAACCGGGTTTCATCGAGCTTACACTTCAGTGAAAAGAGTAAAGAGTTAGACTGACAACAATTGAACAAACAAGTTAAAACTATTGAAGCTAAAGCTTGGAAGTAACTTAAAAGCTTAATTTAACCAAAATTTGCTTGTCAACCCAATGCAGAACAGGTATCCGAACACTTCAATAATCAACTACGAGATCATTGAATCAACTCGACAGAGAGATGAGAAGTTCCCTATTATTTCCAAGCCGGAAGACTATCCCAGGAAGCCAACCTTCGGATAGCCTCTCTGGGCAATGGTTTCAGCCAATCAGGATGTACAATTTATTTTGCATGACTGCTTAGGGTATTCCAACAAATAAATCCTCCTTGCTTTGATGCGATCGCACCTAACAAGACTGTATTTAGCCCGCGCAGGCGGGCTATAGCCCTAACGGCCCGGGCTTCGCTAACGTCCTGTGAGCCTCCACCCTTGAGGGTGCGGGTTTTGGATATTTTATTTTTTGGACTTCCCTTAGAGGGGGCTTTCTGGGCCCCTTCCCTGCATTTTGGTGACTAGAATGAAACAGCCCTACCCCTTAAAAAGGGGTAGTTTTTAGAATTTTGCAAGAAGTCTATTGACACTCCAATAGTTTAATGATAAAATCAGGATATCTTAATTTTTTGTGCATCTTTTGTTCAACCATCCATTACTTATCGCTCAAGCACTATAGCAATCCTCAATAATTTGTAATAAAGCCAACGAGCTTTCTGACTCGCACTACCCAGGTTTCAACATTGAATACCTGAAACAACCCATTTAGGAGAGCTATAGATCAATATCTAGGTGATTTTTCAAAGTTATCCCTACTGACGCCGAATAAAAATAGGCTGGCTACACTACCTGTGCCTTTAATACTTAACTAAAAGTTGTGGCTACACTGAAACCCTACTAATCTAGTAACCCTGCATTAATATGATTTTTTCTAAAAACGATCAAGTCAATCGACAATTTCATATCCAAGTTCTGCAAAAACTTAATTGGCTATACAATACTAAACCCAAGTTCCTAGCTACTATGCTGGCTCGTCTGCTAGCACCTGATGAGCGTCGTCGCATTATTAACACAGGTTCCGGGATTCGCTTTTATGCAGATCCCATGACACATATTGGGCGTATCATGATTTTGGAAAACGAATATGAAGAAAAGACAATTAATATTTTTAGCTCAGAAATAAAAGCTGGACAAGTAGTTTTAGATATAGGGGCAAATGAGGGATTTTTCTCTGCTTTAGCAGGTACTATAGTAGGTCCACAAGGTACTGTCATTTCGGTAGAGCCCCAATCCCGACTAACAAGTTTGATAGAAATTAATATGAGGATTAATCAGGTTGAAAACTTTTTCATTTTTCAAAATGCTTTGGGAGAAAATGAGCAAGTAGAAACTGAAATTAGCCTTTACCCTTCTATGTATTCTGGGCAGTCAAGTTTAGTTAAAAAATATAAATATAGTCCAGTAAAGGTTTCGGAAACTGCAAAATTTGTATCAATAGAAACTATTTTAAAAGAGACAAAAGTCAATAAATTTGATTTTGTGAAGGTAGATGTAGAAGGATTTGAACACAAAGTAGTTGAAACCCTTTTACCATTCATTCATAATGGCACTGTTAATAAATTAATTTTAGATTACCATACGGAAATTCTGCAAGCTCAGAATCTAGATCCGATGACAATACATCAGTCTTTAATTGAGGCGGGAATGGTTATTAAATCAAGCTTAACGGACCCCCAAGAACAAGGCGTTTATGGAACTGTACAAGATCTGAGTTCTGGTAAACGGGCTTATTTGCTTTATGAAAATAAAAATGCTTAATTAAATTTCCCTAACAAGATAAGATATAGCGTTTCTCATCTCCATAAGGTACAGCGATGGCGGTCCCAAACCGTCGGCGGTCCCGAGGATAGGGGCTCTACTGGCGTACCTCATGAGTCTGGGAACCGCTATAAGTTATTTTTGCCAATTTAATAGGATGGAGTCAACACTTCAGGCTTTAAAGGCGTAAAAATACTGAGAGGGTGACAAGACAGCTAGACCAATTGCTGTACAAGGGATAGAGCATTTAGTCCTTGCCGAAAATTTCGAGCTTTATGAGGCTTGAGGGCCATCAAGGCTAACATCTCATCTCGCTGTGAAAACTAGGGACTGGCTCCAAGCATAACCCGATAATCCGAGCCAAAAGATACTGTGATGGGGATAATTATTAGGAGTTTTTTCGCTTCGACCGAGGTAAGGTAATAAGTGGGTAGAGTCAAACTCATGACCACAATTAGTCGCCAACCAATAAGCGAAAGTAATCAGCAAAACCAGGGCTAAAAATCGGGTGGCATCCACCCGAGTAGATTCCATATTATAGCCCCCACTTTTACAATCTCTCAACATCATTTCGATACCCCACCGCGCTTGATAAATTTCCTTGACCAGCTTGGGCTTCTTAAGTGTAGTTAGTAAATACCAGGGTTCTTTTACCTTTTTTCCACGATGACTTTTTTCCCAATAAACTCCCAGATTAAATCCCTGAATAGGCTCAGATTTTTGAAAGGTTACATTGAGGAAAAAGTGGGATTCACCCGATTTAAACCCCTGGGTTTTTAAAGACCTAACCGGCTGGCATGATGTGGCTACAAAAGCACTTTTTTTTGACGAAATACAACCTCTACACCCTTTATACTGAGCCAATCTGCGAGTTTTGCACTATGAAATTCTCTATCTTTTATTACCACAACTGGATAAGGTTTTAAAAGAGCCAGTACCGGCCCTAATACCCGTTTCTGTTCTCGGAAAGAACTACTGCCTAACTTGGAGAGTAGCTCCCAATATATTGGTCAAGCATGATTTCCCAAAATTATTGTGGCCATCAGTAGATTTCGGTCTCTCCATTGAGTGCGGTCGAGAGCAACCGCTACATAGTTTTTAGTTTTAAAACTTAATTTTGAGCGCTTTCTCCGTTGCGCTCTATTTAAATATTTTTCTCTAAATTCAGATTTTAAAGCGGCCTTGATTATTGGAAACAATAGCAACTTAGCCGACAGTTGGGGGAGTTTCAGAAATCGTTGGATATTTCGGAGGCGACTGTTGTATTGAATGGGTTGTGGAAAACCGTTCGCGAGGGTTGATAATCTGACTTGCCGATAACTTTGAAGCATCAGGACTAAGAGTTCTAAGGTCCGTGCTTGACTCTCGCTCAAATGGATTCTTCATAGTTTTTGGTATAATGTCCTTAGCATTTTTTGTTAGGGTGGCTCCAAGGGCCACCCGCTTTTTGACGACTTCTCCATTATTTCAAACAATTGCCCCGTCTGGGTTTGACCTCCGTTGTCACCCTCTCAGAGAAATAGACCGGCGGAATGTGGGATCTAACCGGCAGAATGTAGGTTTAAAGATTTGGGTTACTGGGGGTGAGAGTGAGGATGGGGAAAGTGGGTTTTAACCCATCCTGTATTTCGGGGACAGAGTGGCAGTGGGCTGAGTTGTGGGTTAATCTATTGCCATTGCCTGGGTTCTTCCCAACCGGGCTGGTAGTGACGCCATAAGCTGGTATCCAGAGTGGGTCCTTCGGAGTCGATCGCGAAGGTAATGGTGGGGTCTGGATGACCTGTCAAGGTTCGCAACAGATCGCCGGTTTCGACATTCCAGAGTTTAATCGTTTTTTCCAGACTGCCACTGGCGAGGGTTTTGCCATCGTGACTCAGGGTAACGCCGCGAACGATCCCGGAATGAGCGGCGATCGCCCGAATCAACCGCCCAGATTCTAAATTCCAAATTTTAATCGTCCCATCCTGAGAACCACTGACTAACAATTGACCGTTGGGACTAATTGCCAGAGAAATCGCCACATCGGTATCAATATTAAACGAGCGAATTAAGGCCCCGGTTTGAAGATTCCAGAGATTGAGCTTTTTATCAATGCCTCCGGTGGCGAGGATGGTCCCATCGGGACTCAGGGACATCGGGCGAACGGTTCCAGAATGACCACTCAGGGTCCGCAAGCGTTGCCCTTGGACGAGATCCCAAATATCGATGGTGCCATCGTAGCCGCCACTCACCAAAATTTTGCTATCTTCACTAATGGCAATGGCACTGACTCCGCTGGTATGTCCAGCTAGGGTGCGAATAAAATCCCCGCGACCCCGTTGCCAAATGTTCAATTTTTTTTCCGTACTGCCACTGGCGAGAGATTGTCCCCCCTGACCCCCAGCGATGGGATAAAAGGACCAGGAATGTCCACAGAGGGCTTTAGTAATTTCGCGATCGCGCAGTTTCCAAAGTTTAATCGTGCCATCGTAACTGCTGCTGGCAACTAGCCCTCCATCGGCACTGATAGCAACGGGATAGACATAGTTTGAAGAGCCAGTTAGGATCCGTAACCATTCGGTAGAAATCGGGATAGAGGTGAGGGATTCCAGATAGAGATTTAGTCCGCCCATATAAAAGAGGTCATCAAGGCAGAGGCGGGCGCGACCCTCGCTCAGGGCGATTAAATGGGTGGGTAAAAATCCAGCTAAAATTGGGTGATAGTCTGACCGGGAGGGGTGAATTGCTTCTGGAATCAAGACAAAAATGATGGCAGCTTTGTGCTTAATTTGGGAGAGTTCCAGATCCCAGACTAAGGGAGAAGTGGAGCTACAAAGGGCTTCAACGGAAAGGGCGATCGCGGGATTGGCTTTGAGGGTAAAATCGCCCGAGTTTGAGGATTGGGGCGGATGACTGGGGTTAATTCGAGTGACCCGGCGATCTAAATAGGTGGCGACGGCTTCGACTCCAAGCTGATGGCGTAGGCGATCGCGAAAGAGTTCCTCTGTATGGGTCTCGGATTGAGCCGAAGAAAGTCTCTGTTCACAGGCTGAGTGAATGGCCCTGAAGCGTTCACCGGCGATCGTCACCTGTTCGCCATGCAAACCGGGCGACTGGCAATGCAGCACTGCGGCCCTTTTGTAATTGAGCCGTTTAATAAAATCCGCCTGTTGAAATTTGAGGGGTGTCGTCCAGTCCATTGGTTGCTTTTATCGTTCTTCCCAAGATTTTACATAGATTGTCTCAGTAGACCTTTGGCGACGGCCCAGGGGCGCTGCGATGGGTCCCCCTGTTCAGAGTGGCGATCGCCTCGGAAACAAAGCACCCTAAAAATATGAACCCACAATCACCCACCGTAGATCTTTAACGGATAACTTTCTCGCTTAAATCCAATCTAAACTATAAAATCTATACCAAAAAACCGGGTTTCTGACTTCAATCTTGGATCTTAACCGAGATGAGTGTCAAGAAACCCGATTTCGAGAAATGGTCTCGGGACTTACGCATAAACTTCATATGCTCTAGGGTTGATTCGCGAATCAACCCTAGATTTAGGGTTGGATATTAAATAATCCGTAAGTCCTGGGTCTGTCCTAGAATCAAACACCGCAAATTTTAGGGGAAACCCCTAATCTAAATGCTCCTCATCCATCTCCTCTAGGGCTAGGGGTTCATTCCCCGGAGTGCGAAGATTCTCCAACATCATTTGGATTTCTAGGGGCGGGGGCGGCGTTAGGCGAGAGACAATCAAAGTCACCGCAAAATTAATCATCATGCCAATGGTCCCAATCCCTTCAGCGGAAATGCCAAATAACCAGGGTTCCATCCCGTAGAAATTCACAGCAATAATATAGTAGGCCGTGAATGCTAACCCCGCAATCATCCCGGCAATAGCGCCTTCTCGATTGGTGCGGCCATCAAAGATGCCTAAAATAATCACCGGGAAAAAGCTGGCTGCGGCTAACCCAAAGGCAAACGCCACCACCTGGGCGACAAATCCCGGGGGGTTGATCCCGAAGTATCCGGCAATGGCAATGGCAAATCCCACCATGATCCGGCCCACCATCACCCGCTTGGCTTCTGACGCCTGGGGATTGATCAGGCGGTAATAAATATCATGGGCCACGGAACTAGAAATGACCAGCAATAAACCGGATGCGGTAGACAAGGCAGCAGCTAATCCTCCCGCAGCCACCAGGGCCACAACCCAGGGGGCCAGATTCGCCACTTCTGGAGTGGACAAAACGATGATATCCCGGTCAATGTTAATTTCATTGGTGTTCGGGTCCGGTGTCAGTTCCAAGAGTCCATCAGCGTTTTTGTCCTCAAAGGTTAAGAGTCCGGTGTTTTCCCATTTGGTTGCCCAATCGAGTTGGCGGACCTGTTCGAGGGTTTGCCCGTTTAAGTTGGTAATTAAGTTATAGCGGGCAAAGGTGGACAAGGCGGGGGCGGTGGTATAGAGAATGGCGATAAACAGGAGGGCCCAACCTGCGGAGTAACGGGCAGCGCGAATATTGGTGACGGTATAAAATCGGACGATGACATGAGGCAACCCGGCAGTTCCCACCATCAGGGCGATGGTGATGAACAGGACATCCAGCATGGACTTTTCGGTAAAGGGTTGGGTATATTCGGCAAATCCGAGGTCTAGCTGAAGCTGGTTGAGTTGGGGAACGATGTCGCTGAAGGTAAAGGCGAGTTGGGGGAAGGGGTTGCCGGTGAGTTTAAAGGACAGGGCGACTGCTGGGATCAAGTAGGCGAGAATTAATACGGTATATTGGGCGACTTGGGTCCAGGTAATCCCTTTCATGCCCCCCAAGACGGCGAAAAAGCCGACAATAATCATGCCGATGATCACGCCTTGGTTGATATCGACTTGCAGGAATCGGCTGAAGACGATGCCGACGCCGCGCATTTGTCCGGCAACATAAGTGAGGGAAATGAAGATGGCGGCGACGACGGCGACTAGGCGGGCGGTGGTGGAGTAGTAGCGATCGCCGACAAAATCCGGGACGGTGTATTTTCCGAATTTCCGCAGATAGGGGGCCAACAGGAGGGCGAGGAGAACATAGCCCCCGGTCCATCCCATTAAATAAATGGATCCGTCATACCCGAGGACGGAGATCAGTCCCGCCATTGAGATAAAGGAGGCGGCAGACATCCAGTCGGCAGCGGTGGCGGCCCCATTGGCGATTGCCGGAATGCCCTGTCCGGCAACGAAGAATCCTTTACTATCTCGCACCCGCGATCGCCAGCCGATATAGGTGTACATGATAAAGGAGAGAATGACCAGGATTGTTGTCCATGCTTCTACTGACATCAGTTAGTCTCTCCGATTGTGGTCGTTGTATTTGCGATCGAGTTTATCCATTTGAATGGCATAAATAAAAATAAGGACCACGAAGATATAAATGGATCCTTGCTGCGCCATCCAAAAGCCAAAGGGTAGGCTTCCAATCCGAATCAGGTTGAGGGGTTGCACGAATAAAATGCTGCACCCAATGGAGACGATTCCCCAGACGATCAGCAGGTTGCGAATTAAAGCTTTGTTGGCCCGCCAATAAGCGTGACGGTGTTCGTTGTTCATGATTTTTTATCTATGAGAGTTTTGTGATGTGAAGTTTAATCAGCATACAGTGGGATGCTTTGGCTACGCTAGAGGGAGAGATGTTTTTTCCCTGGGGAAAAAATAGCGGGGGTTCAGCGATCGCCCGGTGAGTCAAAGTGTGAGATATTATGGCTACAGATACTGATACACTTTTTTTATGGGGATCGCCGATCCCGAGTCAGGGGAAATCCTGGCGATCGCCTTCGTCTCAATCATTTCCGGCTGGGGCGATACCCTAACTGATTCTTTTCCAAGGTTTAAATAACGATGGCAATTTCGGTTTTGGAGTTCTACATCAGGGCGGGGTTTGGCAACTTTCCCTGTCCTGTACTCGTCCGGTGCAATTCCCCCCAAGAGAGAATTTTTATCGGATTTTTGTGGGTGAGTCCCCTGCATCTGTGCCGCGTGAGGTAGAGAAGGAGGACTCGTGGGTTAATCCGCTATTCCTATAAGGGGAGATTGTCTTCTTGTGATTTGTATCACACCTATGGTTAGAACTCAAACGCTATAACCCTTAGAGGACAGTCATTTAAAATTTTATTACGGAAGCCGTCCAAAAGTTTATGAAGAAATATTGCAGTTGCTTGATTTAACTGTTAAAGTATGCTCAAGGGCGACTGAAGTCCATACTCGTATCTAGGAGGCCAGCCCACCATGTACAAGAACCCAACGGATACAGTTCGGGACTAAGAATAGGACCGAGGGGAAAATGGAAACGTGCTACCGCGTAACATTCAACATCAAAATGCGCGAGTGCGGATTGTCAATTTCAATAACACTTGTGGATTGGGTTTCCCAAGAAGAATTGACATCTGAGGCGTTGACCCCATCACCCTGATTAGGCTTTGAAGTATTTTCAACTGACATTTTGTTGAAGGGATCAGCAATTGTATAACATCACAATTCTGACCCCCCTTCATCAAAATCGCTGCTGCTACTGATTACATTTAACTTATCCTTCGTAATCGCCAAAACGGGTGACTCTGTGAAGTGCCAAAAAGATCAACAAACTTGGCATGGAATGAGTAGAGGGATAAGACCTCAACTATGGAGGCTTCATTTATGAACATTCAAGACAAGACTGCATTGATTACTGGCGCGTCCCGTGGAATTGGGCGGGCGATCGCCCTGGAGTTGGCACATCAAGGCATGAAACGGATCATTATCGTGGCCCGCGATCGCGATAAATTAGCGGAAGTGGAAGCCGAGATTGCCATCCTGGGGGTAGAGGTCGTGAGTCTCCCTTTAGATCTCACGCAACCTGTGGAAGTGGACATTGCGATCGCCAAAGCGTGGAAGCATCATGGTCCAATTCACCTCTTGGTCAATTGTGCCGGTGTCGCACATCAGACCCCATTTTTGCAATCGAAATTCCCGAAAATTCAGGAAGAACTTTCTCTGAATATTATGGGAATGTACGAGATCACGCGCATGGTTGCCAAACGCATGGCCGCAAGGCAGGAAGGCACCATCGTCAACGTTTCCAGCTTAATGGGCAAAGTGGCGGCACCCACGATGTCCACCTATTCAGCAACCAAGTTCGCCATCCTCGGCTTCACCCAAGCCTTGCGGGGGGAACTCGCGGAACATAATATCAAAGTGGTCGCACTTCTGCCCACTTTGACTGATACCGACATGGCGAAAAACTTAGAATTGTTTCGCTGGGTTGTGCCCATGACACCGCAGCAGGTGGCAAAGGCACTGATATCGGGACTCAATAGAGACTCCTCGGAGATCTTAGTGGGATGGCAAAGTCATTTAGCCGTGTTGTGCCAACGAATTGCACCGTGGCTATTGGATAAAATGCTCTTGATGGCTTCCCCTTTATCTGGGAGTCTGGTCAAGCGCAATTATCGCCGAAATCAAGCCAGCGATCGCCTACTCGCGGAGGCTGCTGCCGCATCCCGTTAAGGGGTTCCTAAAACATTAGGTTCGCATTATTGAGTAGGGGCAATTCATGAATTGCCCCTACATCAACGTAGGATTTTAAGGTTTGGATGGCCCCCCGCAGATATGGACTCACCGTGATTTGACTTGAAACGCTTGCGGTGAAAAGGGGCTGACTCATTTTACCATAACCGCTTGAATCCCACGCCTCTTGCCAAAGGCATAAAAGAGAGAATTTTGCCCGCAAGTTGCAGCCTATCCCCTCCCCAAATTGCTCCAGGTCTGGATTTTGTGGCTTGTTGACCTGGGACACAGGGGAATTTTATGTCCGTAAATTTATAAAAAATGAATTCATTGATACAATAATCCGACGACTCATGCTAGACTCATACCAATTGGAGAATAAATTCCACGGTTAACCGAGTCAAAAGCATCAGCCAACTGTTTCGGCTGACTCTGGATCCAAATGCTCTGAGCTTGGGCAATTACTTTTTTAACGTTTCCCATATCTTCATTCCAGAAGAATTTAATTTTTTTGGAATGATTGTAATGACTGCACATCATCTGTAAAATACAAACCCAATAAACATTATTCGTCTAGCGGCGAGGAGGTTGATCCCATGTTAAATGCACAACACAATTCCAAGGGAAACTTCATGGTTGTTGATCTGGCTGAGGGAGTTTTAGTGGGTTCTCTCATGCCCAAAGATAACCTCCCCGCACTGCGATCGGGATTTGCTGGATATCCGGCAAACCCCCGATGGAATGTGATCAAATATCGGGCCTGGAAAATGGGACGGCAGTTGCGGCAGTCTTTGGATGAAGGGGATTTGGTGGTCCGTTCCACGGATTTCATGTTAGTTCCGGCGCAAGAGAGTTCGGCAACTCAGATTGGGAAAGTGAAGCCACAGAGCGATCGCTTTCTAACCACTCCAATGGTACTGGCTTAACCCAAATTCATGAATTCAGAATCTTTCCCTAAAAGGAGCGATCGCCTCTAAGCGCGATCGCTCCTTCTCATTTTATCCCAGCTTTTAACCCTGGGTTGTAATGCGATCAATTAAAGCTTCCTTCACCTGTTCCGCATTTTCATTCTCAACTTGGCAAGTGCCTGCATTGGCATGACCCCCACCGCCATATTCCAACATCAATGCTCCAATATTCAGATTTGAGCTGCGGTTTAAAATCGACTTACCCACGGCAAATACCGTATTTTGTTGCTTGAGTCCCCAGAGAATATGCATGGAGATATTGCAATTGGGATAAAGGGCATAAATGGTAAACCGATTCCCCGCATAAATGGTCTCTTCATTCCGCAAATCCAGGACCACTAGACTGTTATAAACCTTCGCACAGTCTTTAAGTTGCTGATTAAATTTATCTTGGTGTTCAAAGTACAGATCAGACCGTTCTTTGACATCAGGAAGCTGCAAAATTTCCTCAATGCTATGATTTCTACAGTAATCAATTAATTCCATCATTAATTGATAGTTAGAAATTCGGAACTCCTTAAATCTCCCTAAGCCGGTACGAGCATCCATCAGAAAGCTCAAGAGCACCCATCCTTGGGGTTCTAAAATTTCAGACCGCTCAAATTGAGCCGAATCTGACTTATCCACCGCTTCCATCATTTCGGTGGAAATGTTGGTAAA
Organism: Oscillatoria sp. HE19RPO; assembly: GCF_024220515.1. Taxonomy (GTDB): domain Bacteria; phylum Cyanobacteriota; class Cyanobacteriia; order Cyanobacteriales; family Laspinemataceae; genus Laspinema. Next base: position 63,357 of record NZ_JAMXOT010000010.1, on the reverse strand, counting down.
TTTTTCCGGTCCGCCAAAGTAGTTGTAGACCACCCGGGCCGCAGAGGGAGCTTTTGGATCGATAATATAGTTATCGTGAGCGTCTGGATTGCGGAGGGTTTCGCTTTCGTGGTGATCGAAGACTAAATGCGCGGTTTTGACGTAGGGTAAATTGGTGGTAATATCGCGATCGCTGATTTCAATTTTGCCATCCTGCATATCTTTCGGATGCACGAATTTAATTTCATCGATGAGATTGAGCTCTTTTAACAGAACAGCACAGACTAACCCATCAAAATCACTACGGGTGACTAATCGGTACTTGTGGTCGTCACTTGACATATTTCCCCTGGTTAGATCAGTATCGGTTTATTTTTGCTATGTGTCTCTATTGAAACCGATCTGTTCTCTCCTGTCTAGGATGGGGGACCCCAAAGGTTAGAAACCGGGTTTCTTATCCCAATTTTTGCTAATTGTCACAAATCTGGGTCAGAAACCCGGTTTCTGGTTCCCTGCAAAGGTTAGAAACCGGGTTTCTTATCCCAATTTTTGCTAAGGGAACTCCAAAAAATAAAATCTTCTATCAGAGATCCCCCCAACCCCCCTTAAGAAGGGGGGCTTTTCCAATTCTGCAAAACTTTTAATGCCCCACTTTATTTATGGAAATCCCTAATTGTCACAAATCTGGGTCAGAAACCCGGTTTCTGGTTCCCTGCAAAGGTTAGAAACCGGGTTTCTTATCCCAATTTTTGCCAATTCATCACAAATCTGGGTGAGAAACCCGGTTTCTTGTCACCTGGAGTGAGTCAGGGATTGTCTGAGGCGATCGCATCTTCATTTGCACCCATGCCACCCCGCCACAAGTTGACAGTCCGATCTAATCCCCCGGTGGCGAGGGTCAGTCCATTGGGATACCAGGCGATCGCCTGTGCCCAATCTGACTCTGCTGAAATAAACCCGACTGCCTCTGCTGTCTCCAGATTCCAGAAGCGAATTCCATCCCGAGATGCACTGGCAAACAGTTGACCATTCGGGTTAATTTTCAGCGACTTAATCCAACTGGGATGATCCACCAAGGTGTAAACCAGTTCTCGGTTAACTAAATCCCAACATTTAATCGTGGTATCAAAACTACCGGAAATTAAACGATTGCCATCGGGGGTAAAATCTAAGGTGGTAATTCCGCGATCGTGTTGAAATGAAGTCGGGAGAGGATTGCCGACAATGGTGGCTCCTTCCCCAGGAATCACCGGCCATAAAATAATATTACCCTGATGAGTTCCGGCGGCGATCAGTTTTCCATCTCCTCGAAAGGCTACGGAATAAATCGGTTGTAAATTTAATAAGACTCGGATCAGTTGGCGATCGCGCAAATCCCAGAAGCGAATTCCATCTAAACCGCCACTGACCAAATTTCGGCCATCCGGGGAAATTGCCAAGGAAAGGACGTTACTTCTATGTTCTAAAAATTGATGTAATAATTGACCTTCTTGGACATCCCAGACTTCGATCGCCCCGCCATCTCCCGAACTCACGAGGGTATTTCCATCGGGAGAAAAAGCTAGGGCAAGGACTCGATTTTGATAGGTTTTCCAGTGGCGAATCCGTTTTTCTCGTTGTAAATCCCAGATTTCAATTCTCGGATCATTTCTGCCTCCGCCCAAGGCAATAAATCGGCCATCGGGACTAAAGGCCAGGGATTGAATGGTGGCCGATTCTCCTTCGATCGCCAGATATAATTCGGGATTGTTCCAAGTCGGGGCGATGGGGCGATCGCCTTGCCCTTGAAACCCTGAATTAGACCCTGTATCCCAGGATAATCGGGATTCTACCGTAGGGTCAGGTATCTGGGGTTGAGGCGTCGCCAGAGTGAGTTCTCCCCGGGAAAACAGGGCAGTTCCCAGCAGCAAGGGGAGGGCAGGAAGATAGGCCAGTAATCCAGCAATTAAACCCTGGGTTAGGACCAGGTTTTTTAATCTGAATCTCTCCATTCAGTTCACCAATAATCGATTCAGAACTTATAACTTAACCGTATTAATTAAAACTACTCCCCAGTCATCGGAACAAAATTCAGACTAGAAATTAGTCCTGATGATGATGACAGTTTTGTTGAATATTCGGGCAAATTGTATGAGCAATTTGGTCCTCGGGGGGTTGTTCTTGCCAGCCTTGGAGAATACCTTGCAACTCCGAACGCAGGGTTTCTAAGGACCGGATTTGTTCATCAATTGCAGCCACTTTGGCTTCTAAATGATGTCGAACTTCTCCACAAGGCAATTCGCCGCGATCGTGAACCTGCAAAATATCTTTGATTTCCGTCAAACTTAATCCCAAAGATTGCGATCGCTTAATAAAAGCCAGCCGATTCAACACCGTAGGGTCAAAGATTCTATAACCCGAATCTGCCCGTTCTACGGTGGGTTCCAACAGACCAATTTCTTCATAGTAGCGAATCGTCTTCACCGGCAATCCCGAAGTTGCAGACACTTCGCCAATTTTTAGGGATTTTTCACCCAACAGAGTTTCCATCATCTTGCGGTTGAGGTGAACGGTATTACGACCCCCGAAGGATTATTGCGGGGGATATTTTTTAGAAGTCATCAATAAGGGGAGGGGTTGACGAGAAGAAGCCGGAGGGAGATAATGTTCCGGCACTCGTTCGAGATCTAACGGCTGACTGCGTTGGAGTTGCCACCATCGTAAAGCCAAGGCCACGGTGACCAGGACGATGCCAAAACTAAACAGAGAAACGCTTTGGTCAATTCCGCCGAGGGCTGCATCGACAGCGCCGACAATCACGATAAAGCTAGTAATAGGTTCTTGACGGTAGGCCGACTTTAGAAATCTAATCAATCCAGGATTCATCATAAGTTAGGGTTTTTTCTCTTCGGGTAATTTTTCTCTATGGTTAAGATTTAAAGTTGACCCCCCAAGTTTTGGACCAGGGCAAGGGCCTTTCCCCTTTTCATTGTAACGTTTCAAGGGTTGATTGTAATGTACCGTTTGGGGGTTTAGCTCAAAAGGGCGATCGCCTCTTAAGGCAACCTGTTGAACTCGGAGTGCAATCGGGTCACCCTACAGATGGTTTCTGCCCCTTTTGCTTAGATTCCGGAGTTCTTTCAATTCCCCCGTGAGGTTTTAAACCCTAGTAGATATCCCGGGTGTAAGTCCAGGGGCGGATGGGGATTACCCACCCGCCCCGAAAATGACCTAATTGAGGCCCAACCAGGACAGCAGTCCTTGTCCCGTGAGGTATTCGATCAGCAGAGTCAGGGCAAAACCAATCATCGCCGCCCGACCATTCAAGCGTTCAGCATACTTATTGAAGCCAAATTTGGGTTCTTCCAGCTTCGGGGTAACGGTAGGTCCGGTAGGTTGGGGTTCTGTCATGGTGAGTCGGTTAATTTACAATTCTTAACGATTTATCATCTTCTATTGTAGGGAGGCGGACTCATTCGTCAACAACAATCCTCCTAAAATTTCCTAAATTAAGGAATCACAACGGAACTACAAGAGGTTATTCATGGAAATCGGCGTCCCAAAAGAAACAAAAGATCGGGAATATCGGGTGGGGTTGAGTCCGAGTAGCGTTAGAGTCCTTACGGAACATGGACATTCTGTATTTATCGAAACCCATGCGGGGGTCGGTTCGGGATTCAGCGATCAAGAGTATGTGCATAGTGGCGGGAAAATTGTCCCCACGGCAAAAGATGCCTGGAGTCGGGAATTTGTGGTGAAGGTAAAAGAACCCTTACCGGGGGAATATGGGTATTTGCACAAAGAGCAACTGCTGTTTACCTATCTCCATTTAGCCGCCGATCGCCAATTAACCGAGACCCTGATGGAATCCGGCGTCTGTGCGATCGCCTATGAAACCGTCGAACTCCCGGATAAACGACTCCCCCTCCTCACCCCCATGAGCATTATCGCCGGTCGTCTCTCCGTGCAGTTTGGCGCGCGATACCTGGAACGGCAACAAGGGGGACGGGGAGTTCTGTTGGGAGGCGTTCCTGGGGTCAAACCGGGCCATGTGGTCATCTTAGGCGGAGGGATCGTCGGGACAGAAGCGGCCCGGATGGCAGTCGGCATGGGGGCGCGAGTGCAAATTTTGGATATCAACGTCGATCGCCTCGCCTATCTGGAAACATTATTTGGGTCCCGGGTCGAACTCCTGTATAGTGAGTCCTTACAAATCGAGGCAACTGTTCCCGATGCCGACTTACTCATTGGTGCAGTCCTCGTTCCCGGACGTCGTGCTCCGATTTTAGTCCCGCGTCAGTTAGTGGAAACCATGCGTCCCGGTTCAGTGATTATTGATGTTGCCGTGGATCAAGGCGGTTGTGTGGAAACATTGCACCCCACTTCCCATACAAATCCTACTTATATTGAAGCCGGAGTTGTGCATTATGGCGTACCTAATATGCCCGGTGCCGTCCCTTGGACCGCAACTCAAGCCCTTAATAATAGTACCTTACCTTATGTGGTTAAATTAGCTAAGTATGGAATTAAAGCCTTAGACTTTGATGCCGCTTTAGCCAAGGGTCTGAATGTGAAAAACCATCAACTGTTGCATCCAGATGTTCAGCATGGTTTCCCTGATTTAGTTCCTTAGAAATCATCAATAGGACTGACGCCAATATTAGACCCATAATGTAGAGGCGATTCGCGAATCGCCTCTACATTATTTAGGTAAATTTTAAAATCTGCGGAAGCCTTCCTCAGAAAAAGCTGGAGGATTTTGAGCGATTCCTCTAGCCGAAGGTTTGGAAAAATGAGACAAATAAAGGGTAAAAAGAATGAAAATTTTTCTCAAAACTGACCGTTTAATCCTGCGGTATTTTAACGAAACCGATGTTCATCACCTTTTAGAATTAGACAGTGACCCGACGGTGATGCGCTACATTAATGGCGGGCTTACCAGTAGTCTAGCCGACATTGAAGCATGGCTAGACCGAATTTTAGACTATTATCAAAAGTATGAAAATTTTGGGTTTTGGGCCACTCATGAAAAAGTCTCCGGAGAGTTTATCGGCTGGTTTCACTTTTACCCCGCCATCACCAGTAGCTTTGGGGTAGCGGCGAATCTCGTCCGAGAGGGGGAGATGGCTTTAGGATATCGATTGCGGCAGTCCAGTTGGGGGAAAGGATATGGCACGGAAGGAGGGCGATCGCTCCGGGATAAAGGGTTTAATGAATGGGGGGTCAAGAGAATCATCGCTTGGGCATTACAAGCCAATCAAGCCTCGATTCGAGTCATGGAAAAAATTGGGTTACAATTTGAATGTGATTATCACTTAAAGCCTGAGCAGTTACCGGCATTAAAACACCCCGAGGAACGGCTGATTCTCAAGTATGGGTGTGATAACCTTCAAGTTTTACTGAGAAAATAACCAAAACTTAGCTAAGTTTAAGGCATTATTATACCCAATGCGGTATGGCGCAGGGGAAGGGTAATTTCAAAAGTCGTGCTAACTCCTGGTTCGGAATGACAAGTGAGAGTGCCGTGATGCTTTTGGACAATCATCTCATAACTGATATAAAGCCCTAATCCGGTTCCTTGTCCTACGGGTTTTGTTGTAAAAAATGGGTCAAAAATTTGATTTTTAACTGCCGGAGGAATACCCCCGCCATTATCGGTAATGGTAATCTGAATTTGCTCGCCTTCTAGTTGCCGCGTCTGGATGTGAATCCTGCCGGAATTAGCCGGTGTATTAGCTTCGATCGCATCAATCGCATTGCTGAGAAGGTTCATAAACACTTGATTGAGTTCTCCCGCCAAACATTCAACTGGAGGGAGTGGACTGTAGTCTTTGATTACCTCAATTTGGGGAGGGAGAGACTCGGACGCCTGGATGCGATGTTGTAGAATCAGCAGGGTACTTTCTAATCCTTCGTGAATATCGACGGATTTCAACTGAGCTTGATCTAGCCGGGAAAAGTTCCGGAGACTCAAGACAATGCGCTGGATGCGATCGGCCCCGGATTTCATAGAATTCAGGAGTTTAAACAAATCTTTTTTAACAAAGGGTAAATCAATCTGAGTTTCCAGTTCTACAATTTCAGGGTCGGGTTCTTGATATTTTTCCTGATACAGGGACAACAGATCCAGGATGTCTCGGAAGTAGTCCGTAGCGGGAGAGAGATTGCTATAAATAAAACTCACCGGATTATTGATTTCATGAGCAATGCCTGCAACTAACTGCCCCAAACTAATCATTTTTTCATTGTGAATTAATTGACCTTGGGTTTGCTTGACTTGACGTAAGGCATTGGCGAGAGACTCAGCTTTTTCTGTTAAATGAATCTCTTGGCGCATGAGTTGTTCGTTTGCTTGGGAGAGTTGCTGGGTGCGTTCGATGACCCTATATTCTAGTTCGGCTTTGGCTTGTTTTAAGCTCTCTAAAGCGTGGCGACGTTCTTGGAGTACGGCAATTAGAACCAGGGTGGTGACGGAAATGACGCCAATAAAGGATTCTAAGAAGAGGAGAGAGGCGTTGAGATTATCTTGGACGAAGGAACTGCGATTGAGAATGGTTCCGCCGATCGCCATTAATCCCGTCAAGGCGATCGCTAAAGTGGTCCAGCGTTCCGAAAACCGAAATGCCGCCCACCCCAACAACGGAATTATTAAATATTCCACGGGATATCCATACCAAAAGGCCAAACTAACCACGCCATAAAACAGCAAAAACCAACTCCAACTTTCCAGACGTAGGGACCGCAATTCTGTCCAGAGAATTTTTCCCAAGTGAGAGAAAATTAGAGTCCCCTTTTTCTGTTGCCAACTCTCGCTTAAAAAGTGATGCCAAGTCAACAAAACTGGAGTAAAAATCAGCACACCGGCCACATTAGACACCCACCAAGTCACCCAAGACTGTGCAAAATTCGACCACTCTACCCATTGCGCCACACAAAGGGCGAGAATGCCCACCGTGGCACTGATAATTTGAGAGGCGATCGCCCCACAACCGACAAAAACAAATACTTGATTCGCCCGATGAAACGGATAGCGGGTGTGAGTCAAGCGTCGAATCAAAGCAGCGCCCCATAGAGGCGTCAGGGTATTTCCGACTGCAGTGACTGCCGCGATTGCCAGACTCACCGGGGTGGGACTCAGCAACACTGAAATGCCAAAAGAACCCAAAGTAATCCCGGGCCAAATTTGGTTTCCCCAGATCAGAACTGCCCCCAACCCCACCCCTGCGGGAATCCAGACCGCTGTAACGCCACCGGGGAGAACCGCTAACTTGAGCCCAAGGATGCCTAAAGCACAGTAAAAAAGGGCGATCGCACCGATTAATAGGACGTTTTTCCGGAACTGAACCTCGCCTAGTCTTCTCTTCATTTGACACTCCGTCGGGGAACTCTCATCATCAAAGACTGATTACTTAACGCCTATCTTATCCCCCATTTCTAAAATCGCCAATTCTGAATTAGCCTGAATTGCCCCTAGTTTTCTGGCCTAGTTTTTGAGTCTAGTTCAAGAATGACATCTTCATAAACTTCATCCAAAGATACGGTTAAATTTAAACTGTGCAGCGTAAATAGTTCTTCTGTGGGAGTATAAGTTTGAAAAAGCCATCCCCCTCCCTCAGTCTTCCGGAAAACTTCCACTCGTTGATGTTTGGTATTGACCAAAACATACTCTTCCAGGCTGTTCAAAGTTTGGTAATCGTTGAATTTATCCCCTCGGTCAAACGCTTCGGTGCTGGGAGACAGCACTTCAACAATCAATTTAGGAAAGCGTTTATAGGTGGAATTTTTTCGGTCATTGGAGTCACAAGTGACCATTAAATCGGGATAATAAAAGCAGTTACGTTGTTCGAGGTAAGCTTTAACATCAGCAAAATACAAACGGCAGTCTGTCCCTCGGAGGTGGCTACGGATGAGCGCAAACAAATTTCCCGCGATCGTGTTGTGGCTGTCTGTCGTCCCTGCCATTGCCAGGACTTCCCCGTTTATATATTGATGTTTGATGGGGCTTTTAATTTCGCTTTCTAGGTATTGTTCTGGGGTGAGAAAATCAGCCGGTTCAGAAAAAGCGATCATGTTTAGGGTTCCTCAAATCACGTTATTCTCGAAGCGGATTCGGAACGAGTCACACTAAAACTGGCCATAGTCCAATCCGCAGCTAACGGGAGCATCTCAAGAAGGCAAAGAGACCTAACCCCCCAGCCCCCTTCCCTCTGAGGGAAGGGGGAGCAAGACGTATAAATTCCCCTTTGAGACCAAATTGAGATGCTCCCCAGCTAACTGGCTATCTGGATCATAACAGGGGATTGGCAGCAACTAAACTGGGGATTTACCATAACTGATCCGTCCTGTTTCTAAGGTGATCAGTTATGGTAAATCCCAGGTTTGGTTCTATCGGTGCAATTACCCCAAGGTATTCAGGATTGACCCTGGGCTTTTTGCTGCCTACCCTGGTGATTAGAAACTCTAGGGGTTTGATAACGGACTGGATTGAGGGACTTGTTGTCAGCCCAGATTTTTCTGTTATCCCCGGTTAAAACTTCCTGAGAACAGCCTACGGAATTAAAGTCAAAACGAGGAACAGTTTCCTCGCGAAAATTCTCAGCTAACCGATTCGGTGCGATCGCCTACATTTCCTGAATCGGAAAATGTTAAGTTTTGGTAATTTTAGGACCAGCTAGGTGAATTAGCCTGGATTGGATTGTATGATTAGAGATAGGCCAGTTCAGTTTGGCTTTGTCCCTGCGCCTTGCTCCCTGACTGTGTTACAAATCATTTAGGATGCTTCTATCGCGAAATCTGTGTGATATCCGATAGGCTTCTGGCTATTTTCCTCCCGATTATCATTGATGTTTTAGGTCGTGAATCTATCCCGAGAACATCTCACAAATAAATAACACTGTAAGATTATGAAGAGACGCGCCACTTTACCCGGTTATCAAATCATTGAAACCTTGTATAAAGGAGCTAAGACTCTAGTCTATCGAGGGATCAGGAACAGCGATCAAAAACCCGTTGTCATCAAAGTGTTACGAAACGAACACCCGAATTTCCATGAACTGGTGCAGTTTCGGAATCAATATATTATCGCCAAAAATCTTAACTATTCTGGGATTATTAAACCGCTTTCCCTAGAGGTTTATCGAAATAGCTATGCTTTAGTCATGGAAGACTTTGGCGGAGTGTCTTTAGCTCATTATTTCCACCGGACCCCCGACAATAATTCTCGTTCTGAACCTTTGACTTTAATAGAAATTCTCAGAATTGCTATTAAAGTCACAGAAATGATTCACAATTTACATCAAAATCAAGTTATTCATAAAGATATTAAACCCGCTAATATTTTAATTAATCGCCAAACTCAAGAAGTTAAACTAATTGATTTTAGCATTTCTTCTCTGTTGCCTAGAGAAATCCAGGAAATCGAAAATACCAATGCATTAGAAGGAACCCTGGCCTATCTATCCCCAGAACAAACAGGCCGAATGAATCGCGGGATAGACTATCGGAGTGACTTTTATTCCTGGGGAGTCACCTGTTATGAACTCTTCACCGGACAATTACCCTTTATTTCAGAAGATGCGATCGAGTTGGTCCATTCTCATTTAGCGAAACCGCCAATTCCCATCCATAAAATCAATCCCAGCATTCCTTTGGCTTTATCTAAAATTGTCATGAAGATGATGGAGAAAAATGCCGAAGACCGATATCAGAGTGCATTAGGAATTAAGCATGATTTAAAAATTTGTTTGGCGCAATTAGAACAAACGGGTCAGATTCAGGATTTTGAAATTGGCCAGCAAGACATCAGCGATCGCTTCCTGATTCCGGAAAAACTCTACGGCAGAGAAGCCGAAGTCACTCAACTCTTAAATGCCTTTGAGAGAGTCAGCCAGGGGGCCAGCGAAATGATGCTCGTCGCTGGATTTTCGGGGATTGGCAAAACCGCAGTGATTAATGAAGTTCATAAACCCATTGTCCGGAAACGGGGTTATTTTATCAAGGGTAAATATGACCAATTTAACCGCAACATTCCGTTTGGGGCTTTTGTGCAAGCCTTTCAAGACTTAATCGAGCAGTTGCTATCCGAATCCGATACTCAACTGCAAACTTGGAAAACAAAACTGCTGGAAGCATTGGGGGAAAATGGCCAAGTTTTAATTGAGGTAATTCCTGAGTTAGAAAACATCATCGGGAAACAGCCACTTGCTCCGGAATTATCAGGAACTGCCGCCCAAAATCGGTTTAATCTGCTCTTTCAAAAATTTGTGCAAGTTTTCACCCATGAAAACCATCCCCTCGTGATATTTTTAGATGACTTGCAATGGGCGGATTCTGCTTCGATTAATTTGCTCAAAATCTTGATGGAAGAGGGTGAATATTTATTAGTTTTGGGAGCTTACCGCGATAATGAAGTCTCTCCCATCCATCCTTTTATCTTAGCGGTGGATGAAATGGTGAAACATGGAGGCCAGGTCAATACAATTGCCTTGTCAGCCTTAAGCAAAAGCCACCTCAATCAGTTAGTATCAGAAACCTTAAATTCTCCGTTATCTCTAACCGAATCATTAACCGAATTAATTTATCAAAAAACCCAGGGTAATCCTTTCTTTGCCACGCGGTTCCTCAATGCCTTGCATGAAGATAATCTGATTACCTTTAAGCGCCATCAGTCTCCCCTGAATTCAGGACAAATTCAAGGGGGGTGGCAATGCGATATGGCCCAAGTCAAAGCCCTAGCGATGACAGATGACGTGGTAGAATTTATGGCATTGCAATTACAAAAATTGCCGAGAGAAACCCAGGATATTCTCAAACTAGCGGCTTGTATTGGAGCAGAGTTTGATTTGAATACCTTAGCCATTGTCAGCGAAACCTCCCCGGGGATGACGGCAACTGCTTTATGGCAAGCCTTGCAGAAAGGGTTAGTGATTCCCACCACAAAAATTTATAAGTTCTTTACTGAATCTGAGACTGAGGAAGTGGTCCAGGCTTCCGCGAATCCCACTTACCGATTTTTACACGATCGGGTTCAACAAGCCAGCTATTCCCTGATTCCTGAACCCCAGAAAAAGCAGACCCATTATCAGATAGGCAAACTCCTAAAACAAAATTTATCGGAGGTAGAAAAAGAGGAAAAACTGTTTGATATTGTCGGGCATTTTAATTTAGGCCAAGAGTTAATCACTCAACCCCAGGAACGGGAAGGGTTAGTCCGCCTAAACTTGGCTGCTGCCCAAAAAGCTAGAAATTCTACAGCCTATTCTGCCGCCAAAACTTTTGTGCAAATTGGATTAGACTTGCTGGATGATGACTGTTGGCACAGTCAGTATGAGTTAACTTTAATCTGTTATGTCAATGCGGCAGAGATAGCCTATTTGAATGCGGATTTTGACCAGATGGATTGGTTTGGGGAACAGGTTTTACAATGCGCCCGAACTTTACTCGATCGGGTGAAGGTTTATCAAATTAAAATCAGTGCCAGGACTACCCAGAATCGGATGTTAGAGGCGATCGCGATCGGTCAAAAGGCCCTACAACAATTGGGGGTAGAGTTCTCCGCTGAACCGGATCAAGCCTTGACGGACGAAGCGCTCAAAACCTTAGCGGTTCAACTTCAGGATACCCAAATTGAGCAGTTGGTTAATCTGCCGGTGATGAAGGACCCTCAGACCATTGCCGCCATGGAACTGTTAGCCTTATTATTTCCCCCGGTTTATCAAGCCAGTCCCGGGTTACAACCCCTGTTATGTGCCACCATCGTCAGTCTATCCCTAAAATTTGGAAATGCACCGGCATCAACCATTGGCTATGCCAGTTATGGCATGGTGCTCTGCGCTTTTTTGGGCGAGGTAGAAACAGGCTATCGGTTTGGGCGTCTCGCACTCAGTTTAATAGATCGATTAAATGTGCGAGAATTCAAGCCGATGACTTTACTATGGTTTGGGTTTTTTATCCAACATCGTTACGAAAATTTAAGAGCCACTCTCCCCAATGTGAAGGAAGGGTATTTGGCAGGAATGGAAATCGGAGAGTTTTTAAATGCGGGTTATAATATTGCGGTTTATTTTTATAATAATTTCTTCGCCGGGGTCGGACTGGAAGATTTAGAGGCCGAAATAGAAAATTATTGTGTTGTCTTAACTAAAGTCAAGCAGAATTCTCCCGTGCTTTACCTCAAGATGACCCAACAGATGCTGCAAAATTTGATGGGAATCGCCCCTCAAAAAGAGCTATTAATTGGAAGCTCCTACGATGAAAGGGTGATGATTCAGCAATATCAGAAAGATAATGAAATATCAGGATTGGCTTATCTCTATACCTACAAACTAATTCTGGACTATCTATTTCATCAACCGGAAAATGCCCTCACCTATATGAGCGAAGCCAACCAAGCTTTGCAAGCGGTTTTTGGTTCCATTCATACCCCATTTTTCCATTTTTATGCGGCGCTTACCTATTTAGCGGTAGGCTCTAATCACTCAGGACTGGAACAAGATAATCTGCTGAAAAACGTAGAAACTCATAAAACTATTCTTGAGCAATGGGCGCAGTATGCACCGATGAACTACCGCCATAAGCTTGATTTGGTCGAGGCGGAAAAATGTCGAATATTAGGAAGAAAATCAGAAGCGATCGACCTCTACGATCGGGCAATTGCTGGCGCTAAACAACATGAATATCTCCAAGAAGAAGCTTTAGCTAATGAACTAGCTGCTGAATTTTACCTAGAGTGGGGTAAAGAAAAAGTGGCCGCAAGTTATATCCAAGAAGCTTACTATTGTTATGCTCAATGGAGAGCGACAGCCAAGGTGGCTGATTTAGTACAACGTTATCCGGAACTGCTTTCGCCTATCTTAGAACAACCGCATCAGACGGGCTTTGTGCCAGAACCCACCACGGGAGAAATCATTCTAGCTCAAAATACTTCTAGCCGGATATCGGAGGCCCTAGATTTGGCAACCTTGCTCAAAGCCTCTCAAGCCATTTCTAGTGAAATGGAACTGGACAAACTTTTAACCGTTATCTTAGAAATTATCATTGCCAATGCGGGGGCAAATAAGGGGGTTTTGCTTCTTAAAAAAGACCTGAATTTACAGGTAAGAGCTTTGATAGAAGTGGGGAAATCTCCGGAAATCATCTCTTCAATTCCTCTGGAATCTAGCTTAGATGTTCCCATTACTGTAGTGAATACGGTCAAGCGGACTTTAAAACCTCTGGTCCTGGCTGATGCCCGAATTAATCCTCGGTTTATGACGGATAGTTATATTCAAAAACACCACCCGAAAAGTGTGCTTTGTAGTCCCCTAATCAATCAAGGGCAGTTGTTCGGTGTTTTATATCTGGAAAATCATCTGACAGTCGGTGCATTTACGAGCGATCGCGTGGAAGTCCTCAGCCTAATATGCGCTCAAGCTGCTATTTCTTTAGAAAATGCCCGTCTCTATCAAACCGCCCAACAAGCCTTCACTGAACTCAAAGCAGCACAACTGCAAATCGTGCAAAGTGAAAAGATGTCAGCCCTAGGAAACCTAGTTTCCGGCATCGCCCACGAAATCAACAATCCCGTTAACTTCTTAAGGGGAAATATTAATCCCGCCTTGGATTATATTAATGATTTGTTCGACTTAATCACGTTAATCCAAGATAAATATCCCAATTTAGACCCAGAAGTTCAAGATAAAATAGCAGAAATTGAACTGGACTATATTCAAGAAGACTTGCCCAAATTAATCGATTCAATGCAGGAAGGCGTCAAGCGGATTAACGACATTAGTAATAGCCTGAGAACCTTCTCGCGTGCGGACACCGATCGCCCCGTCGCCTGCAACATTCACCACGGACTCGATAGCACCATTATGCTGCTCAAACACCGGCTTAAATCCAATGAACATCGTCCGGAGATTAAAGTCATCAAAAACTATAGTGACTTGCCTCTCCTTGAATGCTATGCGGGGCAATTAAATCAAGTTTTCATGAATCTCTTGAGTAATGCGATCGATGCCCTGGAAGACTCCAATCAAGGCTGTGAGTATGGGGATATTAATAATCAAATTCTTGTCAAAACCGAACTCTCCAATGACCAGCAACAGGTAATTATTCGGATTCAAGACAATGGCGTGGGCATGAGTGAAACCTTGCAAACCAAAATTTTTGAGCATTTATTTACCACCAAAGAAGTGGGGAAAGGGACCGGACTGGGATTGGCGATCGCCCGTCAGATTATCGTCGAAAAACACTCAGGAACCCTAGCCGTCAATTCCACATTAGGCAAAGGCACAGAATTTACAATTTCCATTCCCTACTGTCCGAAATCCAAATCATAACCCAACTGAATCCCAAAACTCCCTAAGTCTAAAGTCTTAAAAAAAAGCGATCCTATTCCCAATCAAACCTGAAATTAACTCGGTTCTAAATCCGACTCAACCTGCACCTCTTCCCCGGGAAAATCGACTTTATCATACAAATCCGCCAAGGACAGGGAGAAATCAAAGGATTGAAACGAAACCGTTGCTTCTAAACCATCATACTCGCGAAACAACCAAGCCTGGTCCTCAGTTTTGGTGTAATGTTCAATATGGGAATTGTATTGGTCAATCAATAAATATTCCCGAAAACTGGGAATAGTCCGATAGGCGGCAAATTTTTCATCTTTATCGTAACTGCGAGTAGATTGGGATAACACTTCCGCAATCACAATCGGATTGGTAATGGTATCTTTGCGTCCTTCTTGCAATTCTATCGGCTGACCGACCACCATTACATCAGGATAAGTATAAATTCGCCGGTCCGGAATCCAAAGGCGTTGATCGGCAATAAACACCTCTAAGGGTTGGCGTTTGAGTCCAAAATTAAGAAACGCGAACAAATTACCGGCTATCCGGTTATGATTGGGAGTACCACCGGGCATCAGAACAATTTCTCCTTGACGATATTCATGGCGGTCCTGGGAGCCAATTTCTTGGGCTAAATATTCATCAACCGTATAGGTTCGTTGGCTGAGAGTAGAAGTCATAGCAACTCGCAGGTTAGGTTTGGTTTTATTCTAACCCAAATTATTCAAGGTCAGAGTTTGGGAGTAATACGGAATCCGGTTGTCAAAGGTCTGCAAAAACCCGCAGGCTGTTCGCGTAGCGTTCCGCTTAGAAAGCCTGGGGCACTTGCGGACAAAGCGGTGCCTGCGCGGGCTAAAAGCGAAAACCGACTTTTAACAACCGGATTTGGTATAATTGAGCGTTGGCTGTAACAAGGTTTTGTATGTTACTCATACCTGAGCGGTGGATTATCCTTCGGTCTTTTTCTGGGAGGAAAGATTCGCTCGAACTCGTTCTCTAAATGCTCGTTCTGCCTCCATTTCATCCTGCTGGGCTTGTTCTAAAAACTCATATAAATACTCTTTTTCAACCCAGGGAAAAGTAGGAGAGCGATCGCATTCCTGATAAATGCCTTCCGTCAATTGATAAATCCGCCATTCCCGCCCATTGTAGCGCCAAAATTCCGGCACTCCCATCGCCGCATAGAGACGATTTTTATCAATATCGGTGTGGGTTATATCGACTTCTACCACCAAATCTGGAGGGGGATCGGTGGCAAAATCAACGGTCCGCCCTGCGACTTGAGGTTGATTTTGAATATAATAAGCGCAATCGGGTTCTGCACCGCGATCTAACTCTTCTCGATCCATCGTGGTAGACCCCATTGTTTTAATCTTCATCCCCATCTCAAACACGAGAATGCGGATAAAAACTTCAATCATGTGGAGGCCAAATTCATGACTTTCTAAAGGCATCGTAATTTCTAAAATACCGCTGTCATAAGTCAGACGGGCGGAACGACTTTGGGGTAAAGCATGAAGAATCTGCTGATAAGCTTGCCAGGTTAAGCCTCGCAGGGAAACGCGCTTTTCCCCGACGAGCAGATTACTATAATTTTGAGGTGCTGTGGCAATCATTTTAATTAAGCGTCAGATTGATTTTTGGTGTTTCTATATTTTATAGGGAATTAACCTAGCCCTGTCAATGTGTATTTGTAGGGGCGCTTCGGGAAGCGCCCCTACAAAGGGCGCAAGCATTGCGCCCCTACAAGAAACAACAATTTTTTGTCATTAAATTTACCACCAATTCAGGGCTAGAGTAATTAACCCCAAATTAAACAAAAGGGCGCGTTATCTCATCGGCAACGCACCCCTCACTCATGGTTTAACTCTTTTTCTTTGCTGTGGAAGTCGTGGATTTTTTCTTCGTTGTCCCCGTTTTGGACTTGGTACTACTGGTTTTGGATTTGCTGCTACTACTCTTACTCTTACTCTTACTCTTAGAGGTAGATGCTTTAGCCGCCAGCAGTTCGACCGCTTGTGCTAGGGTGACATCTTCTACGGTGGTGCCTTCGGGCACGGAGGCATTAGTTTTCCCATGTTTGACGTAGGGTCCGTAGGGTCCGTCGTAAACGTTTACGGGTTCGTCATCTGCGGGATGTTTGCCGAGTTCGCGCAGGGGTTCTTTGGCTTTGCTGGTTTTGCTACTGCGTCCCTTTTTCGGTTCAGCGAGTAACTCTAAGGCGCGAGGGAGGGTGATGCTGAGGACATCATCTCCGGCTTTTAAGGACCGATATTCTTTGCCCTCTTCTTTCCCGCGATCGCAGACCACATAAGGTCCAAATCGGCCTAAACTGGCTTGGATTTTGCCGCCGTTTTCGGGATGCACTCCCAAGGTCCTGGGTAAGGCTAGGAGTCCCACTGCTTGATCTAAGGTCAAGTTTTCTGCGGTCACCCCTTTCGGGAAAGAAGCCCGTTTTGGTTTTTTATTCTCTTCGGTGGCTTCTCCGAGTTGGACATAAGGGCCGTATTTGCCAATCATGATATAAATTGGCAACCCGGTATTGGGGTCGGTACCGAGTTGTTCCGGTCCCTCGGTTTTTTGCTTGAGAATCTGTTGGACTTGTTCCGGGTCTAGGTCCGAGGGGGTGAGGTCCTTGGGAATGGAGGCGGTGACGACGCCATCGCCATTGTCGGCTTCGATATAGGGTCCGTAGCGCCCGATGCGAACTTTGGCATCAAGGTTCTCCAATTCCACGCTACGGGCTTGGTTGGGGTCGATCGCACTTTCTTGTTGTTTGACTTGGGTTTCCAGTCCCGTTTCCCCAAGATAAAATTTCTGGAGATAGGGCAACCAGGCAGCTTCTCCGGTGGAAATCTCATCCAGAGTCCGTTCCATTTTCGCAGTAAAGCCGGGGTCTACCAATTCGGGGAAGTATTTTTCCAACAAATCGGTGACGGCAAAGGCGGTAAAGGTGGGGACCAAGGCATTGCCTTTGAGAATGGAATAGCCGCGATCGATGATGGTACTGATAATACTGGCGTAGGTACTCGGACGGCCAATGCCTTCGCTTTCTAAGGTTTTGACCAGGGAGGCTTCCGTATAGCGGGCGGGGGGTTGGGTTTCATGACCGACTGCCTCGATGTTTTGGCAGTTGGGGCGATCGCCGACTTTCAAAGCCGGTAAAATCACCTCTTGGTCCTCTAACGCCGCATCGGGATCATCCGACCCTTCCACATAAGCGCGCAAAAATCCCGGGAAATCAATCCGCTTACCACTGGACCGAAATCCGGCATTCTCCACCTGTAAATCCACCGCGACGATGGTTTGACGGGCATCGGCCATTTGGCTGGCGACGGTGCGTTTCCAAATCAAATCATACAGTTGTAATTCCCGTCCCGAGAGGGGGGTTTGTTGGGGAGTGCGGAAACTACTTCCCGCCGGACGAATCGCTTCATGAGCTTCCTGGGCCCCTTTGCTCTTGGTGGCATATTGCCTAGGTTTGGGGCTGAGATACTCTTTCCCATACATTTCTGCCACACAGGTCCGGGCTGCGGTGAGGGCCTGTTCTGACAGATGCACCGAGTCGGTTCTCATGTAAGTGATGTACCCATTTTCGTAGAGACTTTGGGCAATTTTCATCGTATCCCTGGCCGATAACCGCAGTTTGCGGTTGGCCTCCTGTTGGAGGGTGGAGGTGGTAAAAGGAGGGGAAGGTTTGCGAGTGGTGGGACGTTCCTCAACTTTGGCGACTTGCCAAGGTTTGCCCGTGAGTTGGGTAACCAAGGCCCTGGCTTGTTCTTCGTTGAGGAGGACGACATTGCGACCGGCAGTGATTTGGCCGGTGGATTCATCAAAGTCGCTGCCGGTGGCCACTTTGCGATCGCCCAAGGTAACAAGTTTGGTCTCAAACGGAGTTTTGGCCTGAACTAAGCGGGCTTTTAAATCCCAATAAGACCCTTGACGGAAGGCGCGACGCTGCCGTTCACGTTGCACCAACAGACGCACCGCCACGGACTGCACCCGACCGGCAGAGAGTCCCGAGGCGATTTTTTTCCATAACAGGGGCGAGAGGGTATAACCGACCAAGCGGTCTAAAATCCGCCTGGTTTCTTGGGCGTGGACCAGTTGGTAATCAATCGTGCGGCAATTGTTGAGGGCATCACGAATCGCCTCCCGGGTGATTTCGTGAAACACCATGCGCTTAATGGGCACCTTGGGTTTGAGCACTTCTTGCAGATGCCAACTAATACTTTCTCCTTCCCGGTCTTCGTCCGTTGCCAGAATCAGCTCATCGGCCTGTTTGAGGGCATCTTTGAGGGTTTTGACGACTTTTTGCTTGGTTTTGGGGATGACGTAGAGGGGCTCAAAATCGGCTTCTACATTGACCCCAAGCTGCGCCCACTTTTCCCCTTTGACTTGTTCGGGAATTTCATCGGCAGAGGAGGGCAGATCGCGCACGTGACCCATCGATGCCTCTACGCGATAGTCATTCGGCAGGAAGTTCCGAATCGTGCGGGCTTTGGTTGGAGATTCGACGATGACGAGGGTTGACATGGCACCTTTTGGGGATAGCAGCTTTGTAGAACGTCAGCTTTAGAGCTTTTTGGGGGAAATGTCAAGGGGACAAGCGGGCATCGGTGGGGGTCACAGGCGAGTGCCTCTCCTAAAACAGTATGGCGCAGCGAGTTTCAACTTATGGTGTGGTTTGAATGCTGTGCCGATCTTTATTTATATCCGATTTCGCAAGAGTGGCAGATTTATGGGCAGTATCAGCACCGCTTGGGGTGGGGACGCTTGTGGAAAAGCGCTTTTCTCGGTGGGTTTGATAAAAATGCGATCGCCTCCATGCTTGCTACCCGTATGCACCATTAAGAACAAGCTCCTTAAACTGACCCTAGCATAAGTGGAGGGAACTGGGGATGAAAAACAGGGGTGAGTGGGTCAAGAGGGACTCTACTCTGGCGTCTTTAGGGATGCACAGGCAGACCCAGGGACCCGCTGGATGGGGGCTGGGGGTCTGGGAAAGGGTCTGGGAATCTGAGCATTTGCTATTTTACAATGATGGTAGGGGATGCAATTAACCTTGACAGTAGGGATAAATCTGGGTCTGAGAATCAAATTGCCACTCTGAAGCCGGAAGCAGAAGCATTAGAACTCTTGGTTTCATTCCGGAGTGATCCCCCCAACCCCCCTTAATAAGGGGGGCTTAAGAGATTTATGTAATTGTAGTAATTGTAGTAATTGTAGGGTGGGCATTGCCCACATAGCTGTTCGGTGGGCAGTGCCCACCCTACAATTGCTTCAGTTCGGTGGGCAGTGCCCACCGAACTGAAGCCGGAAGCAGAAGCATTAGAACTCTTGGTTTCATTCCGGAGTGATCCCCCCAACCCCCCTTATTAAGGGGGGCTTCAGAGATTTATGTAATTGTAGGGTGGGTTTGAGCCCACATAGCTGTTCGGTGGGCAGTGCCCACCCTACAATTTCTTCAGGGTCAGGATTTGGGCTATTTTCTTTTTTGGAGATCCCTAAATGTTTATCTCACGGGGGAAGCCAGAGGAATAAATATGTAATTACAGGGGTGCTTAACAGATTTATGCAAAAGTCTATTGAGTCGGCTTGCTCGTAAAAAGTGGTGCAAAATTGTCTATTCCACTGAGCCACTCGACTAACATCAAGCCGCTGCCATTTTCAAAGGTGTTTGCCCTGAAATTGGACAAGCTCAACCCCAAATCTACTTTTTTGATATTCTATATAGAGCTTGGGAAAAAAACAATAAATATTTTTGATAAACAACTCGCACCGATTTGTCTATCAACCCGGATAGAGGCGATTAACCAATCGCTTCAATTCCTGCGGGTACAATTGAAAATGCAATTAACGAGGGAGGTAATTCTCCGGGTGAAGAAAAAAATAGAACCCGATAAATTTGCACATCCAATCTCACCGAGCACCGCCAAAAGTTTTATACAATTACGTCTTCTCACATATCCCCGGTTTGGGAAGATAGCGGCAAGGTATAATAGAGTAAAATTTTCGTAACTCTCACCTCAAGACGATGTTACCCAATGTGAGAAAAAATTGATAAGGTGGTGACTGAAGGATGACGATCGCTATTTGTTATCGCCTCTGTTGCCTAACTCTTTACCGATTGGCAAATTCCGGGCAGTAATGATTAGTTGCTAGGGAAATGGTTAAATCGCGATCGGCGATAAATTCCTCCTGTTTCCGAGGGTCGGCAATTTCTATCGCTTCCACACGGGTTCTCAATCTCCATTCAGGTATTGAAATTCCTTCTTTTGCTTCTTGGCAAATTTTTTGGGCAGTTTGAATCTTCTGTTGTGGAACTCGGCGGATTTCTTGTAACAAAAAATCCTTAAGCGGTGGCTCATATTCATTTGCCGCCTGAATATATGCTTCAATGAATGCCTGTGCTTTCAGTTGTTCTGGGGTTAGAACTGGCCTTCTGTCTTCAGTGTCACACAGACTGCTAAGGTTGACTAATTCCCCTGAAGCATTAACCATAAAGCATCCCTCATGTTCTTGAGCGATCGCCAGTGGGAGAGAGATGGGTAAAAATTGCAGAACAACAGCAGATAAAGCTGCAATCCCATAAAATTGGCTTTGCATAACCTTTGATTGATAATTTAAAGGTAAAATTTTACACTAATATCCAGCATCAATCAAAATTTCTTAATATTTCGTAATCATTAAGGGTATTCCCCAAAATAAATCATTCCTATTCGGTTGTTAAAGGAGTAGGAGTAGGAGTAGGGTGGGCAATGCCCACCTTTGAGTGAATGTGGGTTTGAACCCACCCGACAATTGCTTACTTTGAGTTTAGGTGGGCAATGCCCACCCTACAATTGCTTTAAAAACTCGGTTCGCGCCATCAGCAATTTTACTCAAAAGAATACCGCTTCATTCTGTAGTAACGATTATAGCCAGCAAATAAGTGCGTCCCAAGCTTGCCAGCTCAGGATAATTTGAATCGAGAGGATTGTACCGTATCGAGTGCTTCCACGGGACGGTCATCTCATTTTTCTGTGAATTGTCAAAATAAAAATTCATCAGTTGCACTCAAATGCACTCAAAGCTGGTAAAGTTTAAAGATGCCTATAGGGGGGACTCGGATAGTAAGCTGGGATCAATGCCCTACCTACATCTTCCAGGACTCCAAGGCAGAAGTGGCAAGATTAACCAGCTTGACACTTTACCGAGTCTAGGGTCCAAAAAAAGCCATAGACCCTTAATACAACAAATACTACAACTCACTCGACTTTCACTGAAAGTCTGGGGAAAGTAAAACCCAGTCGGGGATTACAATTCTAACTTTTTTCATAACCAAAAGCTCAATTGGTAACTGCAATGAATTTCAAAAAAATAGCTCGAATGAGCATACTTGCCGTAGAGTTGCTGATGATTTCCCTACTGAATCCGGGCACTATGGGAGCTTCAGATCATGATGACGGTGAATTGGAACCGACAAGCGGTCCTTTGGGTTTAACGGACTTATATGTCTTCCGCGAAGTGGATCAAAACCCTGCGGCTTCAGCAGATGACTTGATCTTTGTGATGAATACCAACCCGCGATCGCTGCCTCGGCAACCTTATTACTTCAGCTCCAACGCGGTTTACGATTTCAATATAACTCGGGTGGCAAATAAGGATGAAGTTCCCACAGGGAAAGCGAATTTGATCCTACGGATGACCTTTAGCGAACCGAATGCCCAGGGGGTGCAAACCATGACCGTAACCGCCATTCAAAATGGCGCTGAGGTGGGGACAACTGCAACCACAAACGGTGCGCCGATTACAACAACCACGTTGAATAGTCCGCCAGTGCTGAATCCAGTCTCTGTGGGCGGTTCTAACCTGACGGTGTTTGCGGGACTGCGCGAAGACCCGTTTTTCTTGGATGTGGAGCAATTCTTTCGGGTACGAGCGGGAGCCTTGGGGATTGGCCCCCCGGCGAGTTTCCTTCCCCCTCAACAAGCGACGGATTTTACGAAAGGCTACAACGTGAATGCGATCGTGGTTCGGGTTCCGAAAGCTTTCTTGCAGCTATCAACTCCGGTGAATGTTTTTGATGTGTGGATGACGGTTTCGGTGCGCGATGCGACGGGGAATTTCCAACAGATCGAACGGTTGGCAAGACCCTTAATCAACGAAGGTTTGATCGTTACGCCTGCTTTCTTAAATGCTTTTAACTCGATTCCGCCGTTTTTAGACTTGAGCGAGGCAGCAGCACCAGTGCGGGCTGAGGCAGTGACCACGCTCAATGCATTGGATCAGGCCGATGGTCAGGATAATGTGGACCCCAATGCGATCGCGGGGGCGTTTCTCCCCGATGTGATGCGAATCGACACAACAGTACCCAGTGGCTATGCGAACGCTTTTAACGCTATGGGCAGCCCGATCGCCGGTCGTATGATCAAGGACGATGTGGTAGACATTACACTCGGCGTGTTGGTCGGATCCCCGGTCAGCGATAACGTTACCTACGAAGGCGTTCCAGGCAACCCCGCTCAAGGACACAAGCCGTTACAACCGTCCTTTCCATACTTGGCTTTACCGAATTAGTCATGGGCTATTGGCAACAGGACTTACTTACCCATCACTTTGATCCGTTGTAGGGGCAATTCATCCAATGCACGGATCATCTCGGGTCACATCCCCCAAATGGCGTATGTCCGGGTCTGAGAAAGCACAAAGAAGTAGGGTGGGCATTGCCCACCGTAACTGATGGTGGGCAATGCCCACCCTACAATTGCTCTATTTTATTTTTTGGAGTTCCCTTGGGAGATTGTGAGCCATTAACCCATGACAACTGAGAAAGCACAAAGAATAAAAACGGAAAGGTTCTGGTGGGTGCTGCTGATCGCATTGCCAACAGTGGCGATCGCTGTGGCGAGCCTGCCCCAGGAACTCAGGAGGTTTCCCAGCAGTTTTTCCTCATCGCATTCCCCCGCCGGACTCGATCCAGACTACCGCTATCGCTTTGACCAATTGTTGGGGAACAATCTCACTCCCAAGCTGATGGCAGAGCAAGAGATTGCTTTCTATCAGGAACGGCTAGGGCAGGACCCCGAAAGCGGTCTGAACCGGGCTTTTCTGGCAGAAGCCTATTTAAAAATGGCTCAAGCCACAAGTGAGGGGAGTTGGTATCTGTTGGCTGAAGGGGCAGCGCGGCGATCGCTGGCTTCTTTGCCGTTTGACAACACCACGGCCCAACTCGTACTCGCCCGAATAGCGGAAGCGCAGCATGATTTTCCAACAGCGCTGCGCCTTGCTGAACAAGTCGGTTTTACCAATAGGGATGCCCTAGCAGTGGCCGTGACGACCAATTTGGCGATGGGTAATGTAGCGGCAGCCGATCGCGCGGCGCAGGAGCTAGTAGCTCTCGTTCGCAGCCCGGGAACCTTGAACCTGCGAGGGCTGGTGCGGGTGGCCCAGGGTTTGGATGCCGAAGCGATCGCCGATTTTGAGGGCGCTCTGGCTGCGGAAGAGCCGGGACAATTGAGCGGTTCTGCTAAAACCCGGACGCTTCTGGGGCGTTTTTACTCGCAACGGGGGCAACTGCAACAGGCAGAGGCACTGTATCTGGAAGCGTTACGGCTAGTCCCGCGATACCCGCTGGCTTTGGTACTCCTGGCTGAATTAAAGACCAGGCAGGGACAGTATCGGCAGGGGCAAGAGTATTATGAGCTGGCACTCACGGACTCGGAAAATACGGTGACCCTGTTCGATCATCGGATCGCTCACGGGATGGCTCGTCTGAAAAGTTTGCAAGGGGACAAGGCTGCGGCCAAATCCTGGCTCGAAAAAGCTGAAACCCTGTTGCGAGCTACTATGCCGAAAGATGGAAGTGGCAGCTTCGGACATCGCGGGGAACTGGCAGCGTTACTGCTCGATCGCGGCGGTGAGGAAGATGTGGCGGAAGCTCTGGCGCTGATGCAAGCTGAGGTGAAGATCCGCCGTGATGCGCCAACTATGACGATTCTGGCGTCGGCACTCCTGCGCTCGGGCAAACCGGCAGAAGCTCAAGAGGCGATCGCACTTGCAATGCAATCGGGAATTCGGGATGCGGGGATTTTTTACCGCGCCGGGGAAGTCGAGAAGGCTTTGGGGAACGAGACGACAGCGAGGGCGTACTTTCAACAGGCAAGCCAGACTGATCCAACGTTCGACGCACAGGCTCGACGAATGTTGGGTCTGGATATGGAATTTTCTTACTGAGGGGCGTTGATGAACAAACAGCGACTCAAATCCATCCTATTGGCGATCGGGACCTTCGTCGCCTCACTTTTGCTATCTTTAATTTTCGCTACCCCCAGCCACTCTCATTGGGCGGACTTGGCAGTGGCGGAGATTGCGGTCAGTGAGATGGAAACTCAAGTGAATCTCACCTTTCCCACGGGGTTGGTGGCTTTCGCCGATCGCAATCAAGATGGTCAGCTTTCAGCCGAAGAAGTCCGTAGCGAGTCAGCCTCACTTGAGAAGTTTTTAAGTGAGCGAATTCAGATCGCGGACAGCGAAGATCGACAAGGTATTTTAACCGTCAGACCTTTAGAAACCGCTGCTATCCCTTCCCTGCAAATCCCGGCCTCTACTCACAGCACCTTACTGCTGAGTTACAGTTGGTCACAACCCGTGGAGGGTTTGCAGATAAAATACGATTTATTTGTACCCGATGTGGCAACAGCCAGTTGTCAGGCGACGATTTTATATCAGGGGAGAATGCAGACGTTTGTATTCACGCCAAAAAACAAAGTCTTTTCCCTGGGGGATGGGGGGTCGGCATGGCTGGGGGCGCGGAATTTGTTGTGGGCGATCGCAGGTTCTTTCGTCTGGGGTGCCATGCATTCGATGTCTCCCGGACATGGAAAAACCATTGTCGGGGCCTATTTGGTGGGGTCCCGTGCTACGTTCAAACACGCTTTGTTCTTGGCAATGACGACAACGATCGCCCACACGGCTGGAGTCTTTGCTTTGGGGTTGGTGACGCTGTTCGCCTCTCGCGGGATAGTCACCGATGAGCTGTACCCCTGGCTGAACTTGTTGTCCGGTGTAATTGTGGTGGTGATCGGCGTGAACTTATGTCGCCACCGCATTCGCGAGGCATGGCCGAAATTCAGAAAAACTGCCAGTCCCAGAGCTTCCACAACGGTGGATCTGTTGAGTCGGGGCTCCTGGCAACGGACTTTCGCGGTGGAGCCTTCTGGGGTAAACGCTCATTCTGTTCACCATCACCATCACGAGCACCATCACCATCACCATCACGGCGCGGGCGCTCACTCGCACTTACCGCCCGGGGCGGACGGTTCGCCGGTGACTTGGAAGAGTCTACTGGCACTGGGCCTCTCCAGCGGTCTTTTACCTTGTCCTTCTGCCTTGGTGCTGCTGCTGAGTGCTACGGCCCTGGGCAGTATCGGCTTTGGGCTGACCCTGGTGCTGTCATTCAGTTTAGGATTGGCCCTGGTGCTGACGGCGATCGGGTTTTCCCTGGTGTACGCCAGAGGGTTTTTTGATCGCCTACCACAACAGATAGGAGTGGTGAAATGCTTGCCTGCCGTGAGTGCGGCGATCGTCGTGGTGCTCGGAGTCGTTATTGCCGGGCGATCGGCGATGCAAATCTGGCCGAGCGGGTTCAATTAAACCCTCACCCCACTGTCCAAGGCGATATATCTTCATTGGGTTCCGCAAGTCCCAGACTGTAGGTGCAATTCATGAATTGCTGATCCCGGAATGATTGAGGCTAGATATAGCCATGACTCTCTTAGAATAGACCTCTTGCAAAATAACGGATCGATCCCCCCAACCCCCCTTAAAAAGGGGGGCTTTAGAGAATTTTGCAACCAGTCTAATTAACCGACTAAAAGCAAATTATTTGTGTTGGAGAATAAACATGACCGTTAACCTATTCAATCCGAGTTTCTATAGCTTCAGTAATCCAGATTTGGCAGCAGCTGGGTTAACGAGCAACGAGCAACTATTAGCTCATTTCCAAAGCGTAGGCATAGAGGAAGGGCGGCAATTTTCACCCCTCGTTAATCTCAACTCAATTTACCGGCAGCAAAATTCTGATTTAGCAGCCGCAGGCTTAACTAATAATCGGGAATTGCTCAATCACTTACAAACTTTTGGCGTTGCGGAGGGACGAGATTTTTCCGCTGTTTTCGATGCCAATTTTTATCGAGAAAACAATGCAGACTTGCAGGCAGCCGGACTGAATAACGAGCAATTACTTGAACATTTTAGAACGTTTGGCATTTCTGAAGGACGAGCCGCCTCTGCTAATTTTGATGTGAATTTCTATCTGACGAGTAACTTTGATTTGCAAGCGGCTGGATTTAACAATGAGCAGGCACTGTTCCACTTCGTGACCTCGGGTTTGGCAGAAGGACGCAGAGGCAGCGCTTTTGGCGTCCCCTCCAACAATTTGAATACCGCCGTAGATTTGGGCAACCTGACAGGCACTCAAGGGGTGAGTGATTTTGTGGGGAATGCCGACCCCTCTGATATCTATCGGTTCGTCCTGGGGACCCCAAGCAATTTGCGAGTAAACCTGACTGGACTGAGTGCAGATGCGGATGTGGATTTAATCCGGGATTTCAATGCGAATGGGGCGATCGATTTTGGAGATATTATTGAAGCGTCCCTGAATGGCGGGGCGACACCTGAAGCGATCGCGACCGATAATTTGGCGGCAGGTACTTATTTTGTCCGAGTCTTTCAAGCGGAAAATATGGAAAGCGAGACAAACTACAACCTCAACTTGTCCCTGGCATAGTTAGGATGATGGGCTGCGATCGCCCGATCGTAGGGTGGGTTTTAGCCGACCCTACAGACTCAGGACTTCCCTCTATCCCGGGTAGGGACGATTCGGTGACTCCCTCCTACTATTGAGGGTGCGAGCAAAAAATTTGCCTAAGTCCCTCTCCTGATGAACTGGCGCAACTAGCACCCGAGCCCCGCAGAATTGGCGGTAGATGGGGGGCATCGGGCAGATATCAAGGTAAGATGCAAGATGTAAAGAATTGCTAATGCACGAACTGCACCGGATTGATGCTAATTGGTTGTATTGTACCTGCCGATAACTTGCTATGAACTTTGCTAATCTTGCCGCCCAGCTAAATGCTGGAATAATTTTGCCAGAGGGAATTGTGATCGTCACCCTGCTGGTGGTCCTGGTTTATGACCTGATCGTAGGACGGGAGTCCCTGAAGGTGACCCCCTACATGGCGATCGCCGGTCTACTAGCGGCCCTGGTGGCCCTGGTTTATCAATGGGATGCCAGTGACCCGATTTCGTTCCTCGGTGGGTTCAATGGGGACTCCATGAGTGTGATCTTTCGCGGCATTATCGCCCTGTCTGCGGTGGTGACTGTTTTGATGTCGATCCGCTATGTGGAAAACTCCGGCACCGCAATGGGCGAGTTTCTGATGATTTTGCTCACCGCCACTCTGGGGGGAATGTTCCTCTCTGGGGCAGATGAGTTGGTGATGATTTTTGTGTCTTTGGAAACCCTGAGTATTTCATCGTATCTACTCACGGGTTACATGAAGCTGGATCCTCGTTCCAATGAGGCGGCTTTAAAATATCTGCTGATTGGCGCTGCTTCTTCGGCGGTGTTTCTCTATGGGATGTCTCTGCTGTATGGACTTTCCGGGGGAGAAACTCGCTTAAGTGCGATCGCTGCTGGCATCACTGCTTCTGGCACAGGTCCCTCCATTGGACTGGTGATTTCTCTAGTGTTTGTCATTGCCGGGATTTCGTTCAAAATCTCCGCAGTTCCCTTCCACCAATGGACTCCGGACGTTTACGAAGGCTCTCCCACCCCAGTTGTGGCGTTCCTTTCTGTAGGTTCTAAAGCAGCAGGATTTGCCCTGGCAATCCGTCTGCTGACGACAGCGTTCCCCCTGGTTCAGGAACAGTGGCATTTTGTGTTTACCGCCCTCGCCATCCTCAGTATGGTTCTGGGTAATGTGGTGGCCCTGGCTCAAACCAGTCTCAAACGAATGCTTGCCTATTCCTCCATCGGACAAGCGGGGTTTGTGATGATTGGTTTAATTGCCAATACCGATGCTGGATATGCGAGCATGATTTTTTATCTGCTGGTTTATCTGTTCATGAACTTGGGTGCATTCACCTGTTTGATTCTCTTCACCCTCCGCACGGGAACGGATCAAATTAGCGAATATGCGGGTCTCTATCAAAAAGACCCCTTGTTAACCTTGGGATTAAGTATTTGTTTGCTTTCCCTCGGTGGTATTCCTCCCCTGGCCGGATTCTTCGGAAAGATTTATCTGTTCTGGGCCGGTTGGCAAGCGGGTCTTTATGGCTTAGTCTTGCTGGGCTTATTAACCAGTGTGGTTTCCATTTACTACTACATCCGCGTGGTCAAGATGATGGTGGTCAAGGAACCGCAAGAAATGTCCGAGGCGGTGAAAAATTATCCCGAAATTCGCTGGAATTTGCGCGGAATGCGATCGCTCCAAGTGGGTTTAATCCTGACGGTGATTGCCACTTCCCTCGCTGGGATTCTGTCTAATCCCCTGTTTACTTTGGCGAATAATTCTGTTTCTCGGACCTCTATGTTGCAAGCCTCGATGGGGAAAACTGTCCCCGTTGCGACGTTAACCAGTCCGGCGGACTTGGAAGGGTCTCAAACTCCTTAAGAAAAGCCGTGTAAATTGTTAACGGTAATATTTTTTAGAGGCAATCCCGATGGGGTTGCCTCTCTCCTTTTTTTAGGGGGTGCGAGCAAGTGGGGTATCAATTCAGGTTAATTCCAAATTAATTCCAGTAACCGAATCACCAACCAAGTTAGTAATCCATAGACGGCTATGGCAATTAAAGCGTTGAATTCAAAAGCAGAATTCCCAAAGGTGGGTGTGATAAACAGGGTTTCAAACGGCGTGACAAAGGGAGAGGATAAGGCATAAATAAATCCGGCAAACTGGTTGTCTGGGTTTGCGCCTAATAGCCGCAACAGGACCCGCAAAATTAATAAAACGCCTAATGCTCCCATCAGATAGTAAATCACTTGATTAGTCTTGTTTAAGGCCAGTCTGCGTCTAACTTCAGCAATTCTTCGTTCCTCTTCTTCTAATTGGATTCCTTCAATTCGCCGGTGGAGATGTTCTTCTTGTTGTCGTAATTCCTGAAGCTGTCGGCTTAATCGAGCCTCTTCTTGTCGCAGTTCCCCGAGGTTTTGAATGTGACGTTCTTGTTCCCGTCGCAGTTCATCAGGGGCAGAGTTTGGGAAGGGTTCAGAGGCACTATACGGGCGATCTCCTCTGGGAATGCCCGGATTTGGCGGTGTTAATGGTTCTCCTGGAATGGGGTTGTCGCGATCGGGTCGGTTATTATTTGGGTTCATGTTTATCCCTTCCTACAAGATAGTCTTATTGCTTATGCTATCAATCGGTTTACCCAGTGAGGGCGATCGCCCGTAAAATAACCGCCGATTTCAGTTTGGGAAAATCACAGGCAATCCGGTAGTGATACCGCTATTATGTCTCACCTTGTGTTCTTCCCTCCCCTCCAGACCCCTGGAACCCATAAGCATAAAAACAGAATGAAAATCATTCTAATTTCATGGGAGAATGGGGTGGCAAAAAGTAGGACCCGATCGCAGTTGAGTCGGGGTTCAGGAAACCCAGAGGCGGCGTGAGGGAAGCAATCCAGTAGAGGGGATCGACGATGAAGGAAGAAAACAGCCAACGAGTTCAGTGGTATCGCGGGATCCCTTTGCGGGAACGGATTGCCTCGGGCGATCGCCCTAGAGTCGGGAGTACCCCGTTAGGCGATCGGCGATTGCAACGGTGGCGATCGCAGACTCCGTTTAATAACGACATTTATTTTGCACAACGGTTGGCCAGCGATGGACTCACGGAACCGGAGTTTCAGCAATTATTAGGAGAATCAAGCGAAACTCTAGCCAGTCGATTTTCAGACCCCCCAGACTGGATCAAAACCTTGTCCGATATCCTGTCAACTTATCCGTTCTCTGCGCTGTCGGAAACCGGGAACCTGAGTGATACTCAATCCGGAGTCTCTGGGTTTTTAACCCTATTTTCTCCCTTAATTGCCTGGGGGCGCAGTTCCCTCCATCAAAAACTTCAAACCTTGCTGTCCATCCACTCCCCTGACTGCATCAATTCCCAAACCATTGCCGCAATTTTGTATGAACCCTTACCGAAAGAATTGCTCTGGATGAGTACCCGCACTTTAGTCTTGGAATTAAATGTAGCGCGCATCCAAGGGAAATTGTCTGGTAACAGTAGTGCGGAGAGATTTTCTCAGTTTATTCAGCAATTGCAACAACCGGAAATGGCTCTAGCGTTGTGGACAGAATTCCCGGTTTTGACCCGGCAAATCCTCAACTCAATCCAGGGATGGATTACCGTCAGTTATGAATTTGTGGAACGCCTCTGTCAGGATTGGCCGAGAATTATCCAGCAGTTTATTCCCGACTCTGAACCTGGCGGATTAGTCCATCTGAATTCCAATGCGGGGGACCCACATAATGGGGGACGTTCGGTGGCGATTGCCGAATTTAGTTCCGGGTTTAAATTAGTTTATAAACCCCGCTCTCTCAGCCTTGATATTCATTTTCAAAATTTACTGAATTGGCTCAATGAACGAGGCAATCATCCCCCTTTTCAACTCTTGAATGTTCTCAATTCCGGGGAGTATTGTTGGGTGGAATATGTGACTGCTCAACCCTGTAGCTTGGCTCCGCAAATCGAGCGATTTTATCAAAGACAGGGAGGATATCTAGCTTTATTGTATGCCCTGCAAGCTACGGATTTTTATAGCAATAATATTATCGCCCTCGGAGAACAGCCGATTTTAGTAGATTTGGAATCTTTATTCCACCCCCGGTATAGCCAATTGGAGGGGTTCAATTCTGATTCTTTAGCGGAAAGAGAACTGGATCGGTCTGTGTTAAGTGTGGGGATTTTACCGATGAATTTGTGGGGGAATCAAGGGTATGGAGGGATTGATATTAGTGGGTTAGGGAACTCAGGCAATCGCATGACTCCTGATGCTATTCCCACCTGGCAGGGAGTGGGAACCGATGAAATGAAAATCTCTCGGCAAGCGGTTCAATTACCCCCAGATTTGAATCGTCCCACCCTGAACGGGGCCTCGGTAAATTTGGAAGATTATACGGCAGCAATTATTACGGGATTTACAGAAATTTATCGAGTTTTGGTCAAAAATCGGGATAAGTTAGTGGGGAAAAATGGGCTATTAAATGAGTTTGCTGAGGATGAAATCCGGGTGGTTTTGCGGGCAACTCGGACTTATGGATTATTATTGCAGGAGGGATTTCATCCGGATTTGTTGCGGGATGCGTTAGACCGCGATCGCCTGTTTGATAAACTCTGGGTGGAAGTGCCGAATTTTCCCAGTTTAGCCCGGGCGATACCGGCGGAAATTCAAGACTTATGGCAAGGGGATATTCCTCGATTTACCACTCAGCCCAATTCCCGTCATTTAAAGTCGGAAATTGGGGAAATCATAGCAGATTTTTTACCGGAATCTTCCTTAGATTCAGTCCGCCTTCACCTGCAACGGCTGGATGAAACGAACTTAGAACGACAAGTTGGATTAATTCGGGCGGAGATCGCCTCCAACTAAGCACAAGTTACTCTGATATTGTCCGCTCCAATGATGTGTTATGCCCCGATCGCTTAATTATTATTAACCTTTGCGTTAGCTTGCGTTGCGGAGCAAATCGCCAATAACTTTTCGGGACTCATCAACGAAGTCAACCATTTTTGACTGCCTAATTTCTGATGAAAATAGACAATCTCAACGGATTTACTGGGTTCGGCATAACGCCCCCAATCACCGGACATAGACACCCTCTGCAACTCACCGATCACTTGACTTTGTTCCGGTGCATTGGGATTGTTAGACCTGGCAAAGCTTGATTGTGCAGAGAACAGAAAACTCGATCAACCGGAATTACCTAATCTCTATCTGGAACATTGTCCCAAGCTGCTTGATTAAATGTTGATGGATCGCCCCAATCTACACCTTCGTAAGGATCATTCCCGTAGCTTGAATAATTAAAATTTGGCTCTATATCATTATCATCATCATCATCCGTCTCCAAATCTTTAAGCCGAAAAATGAGTCCGGGAGCATCTGGGGGAAAATTCTCTTTATAACTCTCTACTTTCCATAATCGACCATCAGGAGTTTTGAAAAGCTCAAAGCTATTAGGTTCAACTCTTTTCATATGATTAACTCCCAATTTGTTAATACAGGAGTAGCAGATCAGTGCATGGGCATCACAGGTGTCATATTGTTCAGAATATGTGCGAAGTAGAGAACATCTTAATCCTTGAAAGATTGCTCCTGTTTTAAGAGTTACCTGTAAGTCAATGTCTTTATGATCCGTATAGGTAAAACCCTGGTTCATCGAATTATCCTCACTTAATAAACTAAGGGCTAACGGTCTATTTGAGCGGCAGACCGAAACTACCCAACTTGTCCCAAGACTACCACAAAGTCCGCTCCAATGATGTGTTATGCCACGATCTCTTAATTATTCTTAACCTTTGCGATCGCCAATAACTTTTCGGGACTGAACAACGAAGAGAACCATTTTTGCTTGCCTATTCTTGAACTGATACAGATAAGCTAAACGGACTTTTCGGGTTTGGTATAACGCCTCATTCAGAGGCAAATAACTGTTGGCTAAAATAAGCGAGGCACGAGCAAATAGCCAACTGTTATTTGTCCTGCTGCAATGACTTGTTAGGCTCTACATTTCATACAGACTTAAGCCCATAGAAGCGCCAATAATGTACCAAACTCTCTGCCATAGAACATGAACAAGCTCACTTCCAACAAATGAAGTAGACTCATTACCATGGCGAAGTAATTTACCGTTAGCTAAATATTTAAAGCTATAAAAACCATGATCTCTATCACTTAGTTCTTCAGGAAGAACTGCACGAAGTGGTTTTATATAAACAGGATCGTCGGCGATTAAAATAAATTCGTCAAACAAGTGTGAGAAGCTTTCCATATGCTCACCCAATTCGAGCGTATACCATTCTTCTGAAACAGTATTAATTCTAATCTCTCCTTTTTCATATTCTTTAATAGAACCATCTAAGTGCTTTATTTCATGTTCATCTTCAGGTGGGTGAAAGATAAATGCTGTAATAAAAGATTTTTCATGTAACCATTCAATGGCATGAGGAAGGAGTTCATCAATATCTACAGGCTTTAATGTTCTGTCAGGGTGTAACCCTTTAAAAAATGACAGAGCCTTAGCTGTTTCTCGATAGAGGAATGGATAATCGATGTACATTACACGGTATTTAGCGGGAGCTCTTTGCATTCGCTCTTTATACATTTCTCGAACTTCCGCAACACATGATCTAGGATTTCGATTTATTTCACACCCTGTAAACCTAATAACTGTGTAGCCAGCTCGTGAAAGGTATCGCTGCCTTATTGCATCTTTTTCTAGCTGTTCTTTCGTTGAGTGATATTCATGCCCATCTAATTCAATTATTAGTCGAGCATCTTTCAAAATAAAATCAACACGATATCGTCCATGTTTTTCTTTGTCTCCGAACCAATGCTCACTTTCAATGGCATTCGCTAAGTCGTCCAGCTCCTTACTAAATTCCTTCTCAATATATGATTGACCTCTGTCACTATACCAACTTGGCGGAGACTTTGGCTGACCTGGATACTTCATGTTTACCTCGATTGATGAGCGGAGCCTAACGGCTTAGTTCACCTGCTTGCAATAATTTTAGCTTATCACCGATCGCTTTTCAAGTCAGGTGCAACGATGTGCTATGCCCCGATCGCCTATCAATTTCTTAACTTCGCGATCGCCAATAACTCTTCGGGACTCATCAACGAAGTTAACCATTTTTGACTGCCTAATCTCTGATGAAAATAGACAATCTCAACGGGCTTACTGGGTTCGGCATAACTACTGATTATACTGACATTTTCTGGATAGTCAACCCCTATGGGACAAAAAACAGAAACTTTTCCGAATGGCTCAAATTCTACAACTCAATTCTACACTATCTAACGTCGATCCACCTCCAACAGCCTCAACCACCTTTGCTGATACTTCGTCGATCGCCCTCCGGGCGGTGCGTAGCACCATCGCGGCGGAGTTCTTTACATTATATCACTAACCTCATCTTTTCGGGGATGTTCGCGGTAATTGCGAGCCAACTCCATAAAGGCATTGAGATAGGCGATTTCGAGGTCCCTTTGGCGGACGCCCAAGAAAATTTGCTTTTGAACTCCTTTTGGCCCAAGACACCGCATTGAGATTTATTTCTAATAGTACACTATCCAATCTAAAGATTGCAAGAGTTTTATTTTCTTTTTAGATTCCCTTAATGTCCGTGGAGTCCGTGGATCCGTCACTAGAGACCAAGGATGAGCGATCGGCTCAAAAAAACCCCAGTCTGATAAACAGACTAGGGGTTTAATCTTAGAAGTTAAATCAACTTAAACAAGACTTACGCACTGGCCCCCTAAATCGATGGCGGAATCTGGGGGACTTTAACTTGATTTCCCCAGCCCCCCCTACCTCTCCCGACGGCGGCCCTCTCAGTCCTAACTAGGGGTCTTCAACTTGACATGATATAGTCCTCTCCAGTCATTGTTCTTTTATCTCCCCGGAAAATGAAAAAATACCCCGTAGTATTGCAACACAATGAAGAAGATTGTGGAGCGGCTTGTTTGTCAACGGTTGCCCATGCTTATGGCAAAAATTTTTCCATTAAACGCACCCGAGAAGCCGCCGGAACCGGACAACTCGGCACCACTTTATTAAACTTGAAACAAGGAGCCAAAACCCTGGGATTTAATGCCCGGGGAGTGCGAGTCCCCCTGGAACTGGTCAATAAAAACCAGATTCCTTTACCGGGAATTATTCATTGGAAAGGCAATCATTGGGTGGTTCTCTATGGGCGGCAGGGTCAAAAATATGTGGTCGCAGACCCGGCTTTTGGCCTGCGCTATTTATCCTCCCAAGAAATCACAGCAGGCCGGATGAATAATGTGATGCTGTTGCTGGAAACCCGTCCCGATTTTTATCAATTGCTCGATGATCGCGGCCAAGTTAGCGGCTATAGACGCTTACTTCAGCGGTTATGGCATCACCGCAGTCTGATCGGGCGGAGTTTGTTATTTAATCTGACCATTGGTTGTCTGTCCCTGACCACTCCCTTTTTGTTGCAAGTCCTCACCGATGATGTCTTAGTTCGCGGGGATACCCAACTGCTCAGTGTGATTATTAAAGCCGTTTTAGTCATGCATATCATCAGTAGCGGATTGAATTTAGCCCAATCCCATTTAGTCACTTATTTAGCCCAACGCTTAGAACTCGATTTAATGTTAGAATTTGGGCGGGCGATTCTCAGCTTACCCCTGACTTACTATGAAACCCATCGCAGTGGGGAAGTCTCTAGTCGGTTACTGGATATTCGGGAAGTTAATCAATTGATTGCTCGGGTGGGTTTAATTTTACCCAGCCAGTTATTAATTGCGGTGGCTTCAGCCACATTTATGCTAATTTATAGTCGGTTTCTGACTTTAATCGCCCTGGGAATCGCCGCAGTTATTGCCCTAGGGATGGTCGTTTTTTTATCTTATCTTCAGCAAAGAACCCTAACTTTATTAGCTTTTGCCGCAGAAACTCAAGGGATTTTAGTTGAAACATTTAAAGGCGCTTTGGCTCTAAAAACCATTCAGGCCGCGCCCCAATTATGGGCCGAATTTCAAGGGCGCTATGGTCGCCAAGCTCATTTAACATTTCGGGTGATGAATGCGGTAATTGTTATCCAGGTTTTTTCAGGATTTTTGGCCCTATCCGGGGAAACTATCTTGCTGTGGCTGGGGAGTCATTTGGTGATTAATCAGCAATTAAGTATTGGTCAATTGTTGGGGTTTAATGCTTTGAATCTGAATCTGATTCTGTTAATGACCAGTCTGGTGAGTTTCGTTCCCCAAGTCACCCGCACTCAGGCAGCAACGGAACGGTTGATGGATGTGATAGAAGCGCAATCAGAACCGCATGAAGAAATCAAACCGACGGCAAAATTGGCGGCGGATGCGCCAGTGATTTGTCAGAATTTAACCTTTCATCATCCAGGACGGGTGGAGTTGCTCAAAGACTTTTCGCTGACCATACCGGGAGGCAAGGCGATCGCCATTGTTGGCAAGTCCGGTTGTGGAAAAAGTACCTTAGCTAAATTGATTGCGGGTTTATATCAGCCCTCATCGGGAACTATTCGGATTGAACCTTATAATTTGACTGATTTATCCTGGGATTGCGTGCGGCAACAGGTGGTTTTAGTGCCGCAAGATGCTCACTTTTGGAGTCGGTCTATTTTAGATAATTTTCACTTGGGTTCGCTGCCGGTATCCTTTGAGCAAATTGTCAAAGCCTGTCAAATTGCCCAGGCGGATGAATTTATTAGTAAACTCCCGAATAAATATCATACGATTTTAGGGGAATTTGCCATGAATTTGTCCGGGGGACAGCGACAAAGATTAGCGATCGCCAGGGGAATTGTCACCAACCCTCCCCTGCTGATTTTAGATGAATCCACCGCCGGACTCGACCCGGTAAGTGAGGCGGATGTTCTTGATCGCCTGTTGTCCTCTCGCCACCAAAAAACCACGATTTTAATTAGTCATCGTCCTCGGGTGATTGAGCGCGCTGACTGGATTATCTGGCTGGAGGAGGGTCGAGTCAAACTCCAGGGCACTCCTGGGGATATCCTCGCTCAATCCGGCGATCGCTGCGATTTCTTGATTCCCTAGGGGCTGAGTTTCCGCTAGGGTAGGCTGTTAGCTCTTGAATATACAGGGTGACCGAAACCCAGGGGGTAATCCCCCTCACTTGAGAAAACTTGACAATTCTTAACAATATTCGGCAGCAATCGTTAAAAAACTTTATGAGAATGATTCTAATTCTCATGGTAATCTGGGAACCGTACAAGCAATACTGGAGATGTTCCAGGAGAGCCGATATGTTTGAAAACATTGATGTAGTAAGGGCTTGGAAAGACTCAGACTATCGCGATAGTCTAACTCCGGACCAGCGCGATCGCTTACCGGAGAACCCGGCTGGGTTAATTGAACTCTCTGACGAAGATATGTCTTCCATCGCCGGTGGACATCCCACTGTCAGACCTACAACCTGCTCCTGCTGTGGAAGTGCTGTGTTGACCGCCTAAGGGCGAATCCTCCGCAAATATCCTCACATCCAATTCTTGAAATTGGATTTCAACACCCCAGACTTAAATGGAACCCCATTGTTGTGGCGCTAATGCGCCACAGCATTTCTTCCTGTGTTTATCCGTCTTTTGAACCGAAAGAAAACTGTGATTTAGACTCCCTATTCAGGAGGCTGACCCTTGTTGAGAGATTGAAAAAAATCATGTTGAGTGATCCGAACCAAAATCTACTTCCCATCGCTAAAAGCGATGAATTTTTACCGCCCTTAAGTGGTTGGAATACCCTAGGCGGCTTATTTCTGGTGGGGACAGTGGCGGCAGCGGTCACGATGGCGGCGATCGCGGAATATCCGATTACCGTTAAAGTCCCGGCCACCATTCGTCTCACCGGAGAAGTCAAAATCGTTCAAGCTGCTGTAGAAGGAACCATCCAACGGATTGAAGTCCGGGAAAATCAGGAAATTAGTCAAGGGTCAGCGATCGCCATTCTGGATGATTCTCAACTGCAAATCCAAAAAGTTCAGACTCAGAATAACTTACAGAACATTCAACAACAAATTGCTCAAATTAATGCCCAAATTCAGGCGATCGATGGCCAGATGATGGCTGAAACGGAGCGCAGTAACCGGACTGTGGCTTCCGGTAAATCTGAACTCAGCCGTCAGCAAAGGGACTATCAAGACCGCCAAGTCAATACCGTTTTAGAAGTGGAAGAAGCCTTAGCCAATCTGCGGGTTATTGAACAAGAATTAGCTCAGGCTCAGTCTGAAATGAAAGCAGAATTGGCCACTTTATATCAGTTAATTTCCTCTGTGGATACGGGATTGTTTCAAGCATCTCAATATCGAATGGAATTCAATGAAAATATAGACCTCAGAACTCTCTCTAAACAGCAATTTGAACAAATTGCTCAAGAGTCTCCTGTAGAGTCGGCAGCTAATGTCAGGAAAGAACGGGAAAATTTATCCCAAATGCAGTCTGAACTCAGGTCTGCCCAGGCTGATTTAACGGGGATTGAAAGGGCCTTAGCTGCCGCCGAGTTAAAGCGCGATCGCCATCAAACCTTACTGGAAACAGGAGCAATTTCTCGTCAAGTGTTTGAAGAATTCCAGCTTTTATTTGACCAACAAACTCAGGCATTAGCTGCCCAAATTGCCCGAATCGAGTCTTATCAAACGGGAATGAAACAGCAAGAACAGGTGATTGCTGGAGCCGAAGCCAGACTGCAAAATGAATTAGCTGAAGTGCAATTGATTGTTGAACAGCAAAAACAAGCCGTAGCCGCCCAAAAGGCTAGGGTAGAGACTCAAAAACAAGCGATCGCCCGGGAAGAGCAAGCAGTTGCTGCCGCCCAAGCTAAAGTACAACGGGCTAGAACTGCACTCAATCCCAATGATTCTCAAGTGGCGATCGCCCGAGAACAGATAGAAGGAGACCAGGCGACTGGACTGTTGAGAATTGCCGAACTGACTCAACAACGAGCCGCTTTAATTCAACAAAAAATTGACCAGGAGAATCAAGGGAAATTTTTGGAACAAGAACTCGAACAAATCCAGCGACAAATTCAGCAAAAAGTGATTGAAGCTCCAGAATCCGGCAAAATTCTTCAGATTAACTTGAGAAATCCAGGACAAGTCGTCCGAATTGGGGAAGAAATTGCCCAAATTTCGCCGATTCAAGCCCCCCTAGTCGTCAAGGCTTGGGTTCCCTCTTCCGAGATTAGTCAGGTCGAAACAGGACAGAAGGTTTACCTTAGAATTGCGGCTTGTCCTCATCCAGAATATGGAATGCTGACCGGGAAAGTTTCGGCAATTTCACCGGATACGATTTCCCTAGACAATCGGACTGTTAATTCGAGTTTAAATCAACCGGATTTGAATTCATCTGTCGCCACTTCTTCCTATGAAGTAATGATAGAATTGCAGCAATTTTATTTAACTCGAAAATCGAGGATAGGCGCTAACTTTTCAGACTCTTCCCCGGTGAATTCTGGAGAACGGGACGACCAACACTGTTCACTGCAACCGGGAATGCAAGCCCGGGCAGACATTGTTTCTAAAACTGCAACATTTTTAAACTTCATTCTCCGTACATCGAGAATTAAACTGGCAAATTAGAAGAGATTTGGGAATGTTAATGCATTTATTAGCAAGGTTTAAAATTCCTGGCAATTTTTACCCCATCGCTAAAATTAATGGTCTATAAAATCATCGGCTTATCGAAATTGGATGCCGATTTGTTAAAAACTTAGAGAGGAAACCAAATCATGATGATTGATGACACAAATAGCACCGACGCACTCGGGTTAATTGACATGGGACGGGAGTTTGATTTAGGCTTAATTTCCGGGGTGGAAAATTCCCAGCATTCCGGTTGGGATGAGTCGGTGCTTATTTCTGGGTTTAATCCGGCAGTCACCCCTTTAAATGCTCCTCTCATTCCCGGGGAATCAGACTTAGGAATTTTGGGAAGCGATCGCCTCCTGGTGGACGAAGCAATGGCAACTCCCGACTTGGCATTCACCCAGTCTCAAGGCGATCCACTCGTCGGGTTCACCACTCCCATAGGCGAAATTAATCCCTCCTTTGGCAACCTGCCATTAAGTTTTATCCCCCTAGAAAACGGACCCGGAACCCCGCAATTCCAGGTATCCGGTGCTGGACATACAATTCAATTCGCCCAGGATGGATTGTCATTAACCTCATCCCAACAAACCCCCGAAGGGCCTGTCAATGCCACAGTCCAATTGCAATTTATCGGGGCCAATTCTCACCCAGAAATATCGGGATTAAACCCCTTACCCGGTGTTGCTAACTTTTTCATGGGAAATAATTCGAGCGAATGGGTGAGTAATGTTCCTACTTATAGCGGAGTTAGCTATAACGAATTATATCCGGGCATTCACCTAGTTTATAATGGCATAGAAGGGCAATTAAAGCGTGACTTTATCGTGGAACCGGGGGTCAATTCCGACCAAATCCTGCTCAATTATAGTGGGATTACGGGCTTAGATATCCGGGAAGATGGGGCCTTGATTTTGCAAACGGCATTAGGGGAATTAATCGAAACTGCACCTGTCATTTATCAAGAGATTGACGGCAATCGGATTGCCATATCTGGGGGATATCGTTTGCTAGGGGATGGATTAGTGGGGTTTGAAATTGGGGATTATGACCCCAACTATACCCTAGTGATTGACCCGGTGCTAGAATACTCTAGTTATCTCGGGGGTAGCCAGAGCGATCGGGGATTTGATGTTGCGTTAGATCAAGCGGGAAATATTTATATTGCTGGAATTACCCAATCGGCTAATTTTCCCACCGTTGGAGGAATCCAATCGGATAATGCCGGGGAAAGCGATGTCTTTGTCACCAAACTCGACCCTACGGGAACTACAACTCTCTTCTCTACTTACTTTGGAGGCAGTGGCACAGAAGCATCGGACGAAGGTGCTAATGTTTCTCTCCAAGTTGATAATGCTGGAAATATTTATCTTTCTGGTAATACCAATTCCACGGATTTACCTACTACAGCGGGAAGCATTCAAACCTCTTTATCTGGAGAGCAAGACACCTTTGTTGCCAAATTCAACAATACGGGAACCGAACTGATTTACTCTACCTATTTAGGCGGTACTGGGATAGAAACGAACTGGGATATGACCCTAGATAATCAGGGTCAGGTTTACCTGACTGGTGTCACCAGTTCCATGGATTTTCCCTTAGTGAATGCGGCTCAAAATACCTTTGGGGGAATCGGCGCATTCTCCTTTGGAGATGTATTTGTCAGTAAAATTAGTCCCACGGGAACCGAGTTAGTTTACTCCACTTATTTAGGTGGGAGCGAAGATGATGGCGCTTTGGCGATCGCCGTTGATGAAAGTGGCAGTGCTTATGTTGCCGGATATACCGCTTCCGAGGATTTTCCTATCAGTCCCGGTGCTTTCCAGACTCAATTTAATGGTGCTTTTCTGGATGCCTTTGTCACCAAACTCGACCCCAGCGGATCGACGATAGAATATTCTACCTACCTCGGCGGTTCCGGTGAAGTCGATGGAGATTATATCACGGGAATTGCTGTTGATAGTTCTGGAAATGCTTATCTGGCCGGATATACGGATTCTGAAGATTTTCCCACCATTCCCGGGGCATTTCAGCCCAGCTTTGGTGGGGGATTATATGACTCCTTTGTGACGAAACTCAATCCCACGGGAACGGGGTTAGTTTACTCGACATTTTTGGGGGGAAGCGAAATGGACTTCAGTGGACCGATCGCCCTCGATAGTCTGGGAAATGCTTATATTGCCGGGAATACTGACTCCCCCGACTTTCCCACGGTTAATGCTCTGCAACCCTCATTTTCTGGGGTTGCCGATGCATTCATTACCCAACTCAATCCCCAAGGGTCTGAGGCCATTTATTCCACCTTTTTCGGAGGCAGTCAACGAGATTTTATCCTCGGAATAGTTCCCGATGATGCCGGAAATCTCTATGTTACTGGTGGGACGCGATCGCCTGATTTTCCCATCACAACCGGGGCGATTCAAAGTGCAAAAATAGAAGAGGTTCTGGATGGATTTATTGCTAAAATTAGCAACTCAAACCTCACGGTTTCCCCCGCCTATCAAACCTCAATTGAGTTTATCCGTAACCTCCAACTCGATATCCAGTCGTTGTTCTTTGATGAAGGTTTCTATTTAGCAACTAACCCTGATGTGGCAACAGCGGTTAACAATGGTAGCGTAGCCAGTGCCTTTGTCCATTATACCAAATTTGGAAAATTTGAAGGTCGAAATCCTAGTCAATTATTTGACGAACAGGGCTATTTAGCTCAAAATTCTGATGTATCGGCAGCTAAAACCAGTGGGGGAATTGACAGTGGTTTTGCTCATTTCATCCAGGTTGGTTTCTTAGAAGGACGGTCTCCAATTTCTTTAACCTTTAACCCCGGATTCTATTTACAAACTAACCCCGATGTTGCCGCTGCGGTGAATCAAGGCATTTTCCCGAATCCATTAGCTCATTACCTAATTTTTGGGCATCGTGAAGGCCGCCGCATCTAAGTCCGGTTGATCAGGCCCACACTTTTTGACCATTATTTGTAGGGGCGATTCGCGAATCGCCCCTACAAATATCAAGGGAATGCGTAAATTCTCACCGCCATCAAGAAAGACCCGATTCACTAAAAGAATCAGAGAGAAAACCATGTTATTGCTTGATGATTTGTTCTTTGTAGGGGCGATTCGCGAATCGCCCCTACAGATATCAAGGGAATGCGTAAATCCTCACCGCCATCAAGAAAGACCCGATTCACTAAAAGAATCAGAGAGAAAACCATGTTATTGCTTGATGATTTGTTTGAAGAAAGCTATTACTTGCAACAAAATCCCGATGTAAATTTAGCCGTAACCCAGGGAGGATTTAATTCCGGATTAGAGCATTTTCTCCAATGGGGTCAGGGAGAAGGCCGAACTCCGAGTGCCTGGTATAATGAAGCCTATTATTTAGAACAATATCCCGATGTTGCTGCTGCGGTTGCTGGGCAATTATTAGAGTCAGGACTGACTCATTATTTGAGGTTTGGACAACAGGAAGGACGGAATCCGAGTGTTTTATTTGATGAACAATTCTATCAACAACAGAATCCGGATGTTGCCGAGGCGATCGACCCGGTAACCGGATTTAGCAGCGAACTGCATCATTATCTCACTTATGGGGAAGGCGAAGGACGCATCGCCTATTCGCGGATCGTGCCGTTTTGGGATGAAGCGGCACAGCAGGCGGTTCGCAATACGAGTCCGGGTCCCACGATCGCCTCCCGTGCTTATGGTCTGGTGCATACAGCGATGTTTGATACTTGGGCGGCCTACGACTCAACGGCGATCGCCACTCAACCGGAGAACCGCCTGCAACGGCCTCGGGAAGAGAATACAGAACTGAACAAAAGTGAGGCAATGAGTTATGCCGCCTATTATATATTAAGCCAGTTATTTCCCTCACAAATTGAGTTTTTTAATACCCAAATGCAGCAACTCGGGTATAATCCTTCTCCGAGGAATCCCGACTCGAATACGGCATCAGGTTTGGGGTATTTTGTGGCTGAAAATTTACTGGAATTTCGACAACAAGATGGGTCTAATGCCTTAAATAACTATCAGGATATCACCGGATATCAACCCGTCAATCATCCCGATATCCTCAGCGATCGCAGTCGCTGGCAACCCTTGCGAGAACCCCTAGACGACCCGAACGGTCGAATTCAAACCTTTCTCACCCCTCACTGGGGAAATGTAATTCCCTTTGCCTTGAACTCTGGCGCTCAATTTCGACCCCCAGAACCGCTGAAAGTTGACAGTCCTGAGTTTGCTCAACAAATGGCCGAATTAATAGAGATTAATGCCAATTTGAACGATCGCCAAAAAATCATTGCTGAATTTTGGGAAGATGGAGCAGGAACATCTTTTCCCCCGGGAACCTGGATGACATTTGCTCAATGGATTAGCGATCGGCAAACTCATAGCTTAGATCGGGATATCCAACTATTTTTCACCTTGAGTAACGCCCTATTTGATGCAGGAATTGCCTGTTGGGAGACCAAAACATTTTATGATTCGGTCCGTCCAGTGACCGCCATTCGGAACGCATTTGCCGGAGAAATGATTCAGGGATGGGGCGGTCCTGGACAAGGAACTCAGACCCTTGATGGTGCTCAATGGCAACCCTATCAAC
The DNA here is from genome assembly GCF_024220515.1 of Oscillatoria sp. HE19RPO. Lineage (GTDB taxonomy): Bacteria > Cyanobacteriota > Cyanobacteriia > Cyanobacteriales > Laspinemataceae > Laspinema. Next base: position 19,104 of record NZ_JAMXOT010000010.1, on the reverse strand, counting down.
GCTTAAACAATCCCACTCCGCCCTTTTCCGAATATGTTTCCGGACACAGTACCTTTAGTGCCGCCGCCGCCGAAATTCTCCAACGGTTTACCGGATCTGATGAATTTGGGGCCGCTGTCACCATTGCCGTCGGGGATTCTTTTATCGAACCCGGAGTCACCCCAACAACAGAAATTACTCTATCTTGGCCCACTTTTTCCGCCGCCGCTGACGAGTCGGGTCTGTCCCGAATTTATGGCGGTATTCACTTTAACGAAGGAGATATCAACGGGCGCGAATTGGGCCGAAAAGTGGGAGAAATCGTCTGGAATCGCGCCCAATTTTGGATTCAAGGTATCCCATAAATTGTTCTATTTTAGCCTGTTTTTGGGGGTTAGAAATCTGGTTGATATAGCAGTCTTAAATCCGTTGGAAAATGGATCTCATCGATTTCGGTTGCGGTTCCGACGACCTCCGGACCAAGGCGCGGGACCTTCCGAGTCTCGAATCTGCAAAACTTCCCCATTCTCCCGAGTAATCGTGAAGGCATCCAAATCATAACCTTCATATTCTCCCACAACTGTCACTCGTTCCCCTTCTCGGAAATCCAGTTGATGATACCAAGAGGGTCCGGCATCCACGATGACTTGACCCGTCCCGTCATCCAGTATAAACTCGTTACCGACTACACTTCTAATCTCCCCGGAAACAGTTAGTCCCGAAGTGCGCTGTAATTCTCGAATCGGAATTTGGGCGCTGACTGGATTAATCCCTATGACAAACATCAAGGCACTCAGAACGGCTGTAAATGTTGATTTCATCTTCGTTTTACCTCAACTCTGTCTCTACTTTAAACAACAAAGATGACCAGAAAATGACCAAAATCTAGGGTTCAGAAACCGAGGGGGGGGTTCTCTCGGTCATATTTTGGTCATAATCTTAAGGTAAGGTTAATTCAAGTTCAGAAAAACCCGATTCATTAACGGAGGAATCTTGTATGATATTTAATTTAAAGTCTTCCAATCTAATCATGGCCTGTCTTTTGAGTGCCAAAGCCAGCTTACTATTAGTTGCCCCATCTCAAGCTGCACTCAGCAGTTCTCCGGTCGATCTCGCAGGCAATTCTTCCGTAGAAGTTGAAGTGGTTAACCTGACTAACAATTCCCCCACCAATTCCGACTCAGCCTGGTTATTTGGCGATGCCGATGTCGATCAAAATCAAGATGTCGATCAAACTCAGGATGTCGATCAGAATCGCGATCGCAATCAAGCCGGTCAGACTTCCTTTATTCGTCAGGTATAATCTCTAGGTTGCTTTAACAGCCGATTGACCGAGGACTGGGAGTGTCATCCAATTAAGTTTTTCCCGGTTTACACTCCCAGCTTGATTTTCAACCCAGGTAAATTATTGATAATTCGTCAGACCGACTGATTTATGGATATTTTTGACTTTCTATTATCTCCCTATACAACTTCACAGTTTTTTGCGGAAAACTGGACTGAAATAGCTCTATTTATTCCAGGTAAAAGTCGTGATAAATTTGCGGGTTTATTTGGGTGGAATCAATTGAATCATTTATTGAATTATCACTTCATTCCGTATCCGAATTTGCGGTTTTCCTTGGATGGAGAATCGTTACCGGCGACCCCATCCCATCAATGGCTGGAACGACTGCATCAAGGAGCCACTTTAATTATCGATAGCGTTCATGAACGGGTTCCGGAACTGGAAAAATTGGTGGCTGATGTTCGTCAACAAACCGGATATCGCAGCCAAATTAACCTGTATTGTTCGCCGAGTGACCAACAAGGATTTAATTGTCATTATGATACCCATGATGTGCTAATTTTGCAAATTGAGGGGGAGAAAGACTGGTTTGTTTTTCCGGAAACTGTTCCTTTTCCCGTCACCGGGATGCGTTCTAAGGACCAGATTCCGCCAGATGTGCCGCCTTATTTGGAATGTCGGTTGCAACCGGGAGATTTGTTGTATATTCCTCGGGGACATTGGCATTATGCGATCGCCAGTTCTAATCCCTCCCGCGATGACTATTCCCCATCCCTGCATTTGACCTTAGGAATTGATTGTCAAACCGGGTTAGATTGGATGAAGTGGTTGGGGAAAGAATTGCAGGAAAATACTCAATGGAGAGCGAGTTTGCCGGTGATTCCGTCAGGAGATAGAACCGCAGTGCAACCCTATATGGAACAGTTGCGCGATCGCCTGGTTGAATTCCTGGAAAATCCCGAAACCATAACGCGGTATTTAGATGATTTAAACTATCGCGATCGCACCCCACTTCCCTTTGCCTTCCCCCATCAACTCGGTAGCCAAATTTTCGACTTCGGACTAGAAACTCGATTTATTCCCTCTGTCTTACATCCCGTGCAAATCATTTCCCTTGAGGACCATCAAACTCAAGTGATTATCGGTGCTAAACAAGCGACAATTAAAGGAATTCCTACCGATATCGTCGAAAAACTATTTCGTCCCGGAGGATTTACTCTCTTAGATTTAGCCGACTGGTGTCCCTCCTTGGATGTAGAAACCGGCGTGATTCCCCTCTTGACTCGGTTAGTCACTCAGGGAATTTTATTTGTAGACAGTTCCTCCTCAATTGAATAATAAAATTTTCGGTGAACTTCCCCTTCTAACCACCGGCCAAACCGGCGTAAAAATATGATTAAACCGGCTCGATTTGCAGAAGGTTTGATTGCCAATTCTAGCGCTTTTTTCATTGAGTTCCGTTGCTCAGGGAAGGAAGCGGAGAATCGTTCATAACACTGATATAAATCCGGAGTATAACATTGGTCTTGTTCCATCACCAATTCAAATCCCACTCTAATCAGACGTCGAGCAATCCAAGCACATTGTTTTTTGACTTGATGTGAATAATCTAAAGCATGGGGAGATAAACATTCCAAATTCTTTAAAGTGGTGGCTAAATCGACTTGCCAAGTATAACTATAGCTAATCAAGTCAGGACCGGGCTTAACGTTCAGGGTTTCTGGGAGAAAATCACCAGCAATTTGCAAGCTTTGGGTTTGAATAATCACCGGCCAAATGGAATCAGTTTTTTGGATTGATTTATCTTCAAAGAGGATTAACTCTACTTTTTTGCAAAACAAATACCGTCTGTTCAGAGTTTGGCAAAGTTGCCGGGACTGTTCAATATCTTCTGGGGTAATTTCCCCGGATAATAGGGCAAAACTATCTAAATCAGAGCCGTTCAAAATTGCCAAACCGCGCGGGACCGAACCGCGCAGATAAAGTGCTTGTAAGCGCGAGGGCCAAATTTGTAGACAACTTTGGCGTAGTTCCTGCACTAAAGAGGTCCAGGGTGGGAGTATTTTATCCGGGTGACAATCATTGAGAATAAAACCCTCTTTATCCGTTGGAAACAGGTGACCCAATGGGAGAATTTTAGTCATGGATATTAACTAGATTATGAATCAAGGGTTAATGAATTATACCAAATCCGTTTGTTAAAAGTCGATTTTCTCTTCAGCCCGCACAGGCGGGCTTTGTCCGTATAGCCCCACCCTTTAGGGTGCGGGTTGTTATAGAATTTTGGGAATTGAATTCCGTATTAACGGTAAACGAATGGTAAAAATTGAACCTTGATTCAGGATGCTAGATACCTCCATGTTACCGCCATGAATTTGCACAATTTGCTGGGCGATCGCCAATCCCAGTCCAAAGCCTTTTGCGGTTTCATAGCGTTTTTTATCCACCCGGTAAAACCGTTCAAAAATATGAGAGAGCGCATCAGGCGGAATCCCAACTCCCGTATCTTTGACCTCAATGATAGCCCAATTTTCTGCTGTCGATACAAAAACCTCAATGTTTCCGCCGGCTGGAGTATAGCGACAAGCGTTACTCAAGAGATTGATAACCGCTTGTGGGAGCAAACTCATATCCGCTTTGATGGGAATAACAGTCGGGGTGCAATGATAGGTTAAGTCCAGGGATTTGGCTTGAGCTTCTGGGAAAAAATCAGCGACTAATTGCTTCAAAATAGGAGCTAAATCCACGGGATTTAAAGACTCAGAATTTAGCCCTCCTTCATGGCGAGCCAAAAATAACAATTGACCGACTAAATCGCTCATTTTCTTGGTGGTTTCAACAATCTTTTGTAAGCGATTCTTCAAGGGGATGCAATCTTCCCCATCGTCTTGTAACTCTTCCAAATCCGCGAGATCCATTAACCCTACCTGAGCATTACTCAAGACTGCCGCTAAGGGGGTTCGTAATTCATGAGAAGCATTTGCGGTAAACCGCTGAAGTTGTTCGCAAACCATTTCTAAGCGTTGATTGCTAGATTGTAAGTTCACTTCTCGGGTAGCTAATTCTTGCTCAAGTTTGTAAAATAGATGAATAGACAAGAAAAACCCCAAGACACCCACTCCGGCAGAAATACATAAAATATTCCAAGTGACTTGGCGATAAAATTTTTGATGAACTTGGCGCTTTTCTAGTAATTTTTCCTCAGCTTCAGCAAAGCGGTCAATTAATAAGCGGGCTTCATCCATTGTCGCTTTACCTTCTTCCAACCATTCATACAGTGCATCAGCCGGAACCCAAATTTCCGGAGAATCTCGCAGTTGTTTAATGTCGGATTGAAGGGTAACTTTTTGATTGAATATTTCTAGGTTTTCCTGGGTAATACTCTTAATTTCTTGGAGAAGCAGGGTCTGTTCTGGGTTGTCCGTGACTAAATATTGTAAGCGTTCTAAAGAGCCAGGAATTATCGTAATAGCTTGGTTATAAGGGGTTAAAAACTCTTCCCTAAATGTCAAGCCATACCCCCGCACTCCGGTTTCGGCATCAATTAGGGCATTTAAAAGGCGTTTAGTTTCTAGGCGGACAATTTGCGTATGTTGAACCCATTCTTCATCTTCAATTAAGCTAACTTTCAACCAAGCGAATGCAGATAAGGTGGTAAATAAACAAGTTACGGGAATGGCAATAATCAGAGTGCCACGAATGCGAATCGGCAGTTTATTCCAGAAGGTTAGAGAGATTTTAAGCCCATTCATTGATTAATTATTCTGAGGTTCAAACCGATAACCCACCCCATAAGCGGTTTCAATCCAAGTTTCTATTTCCAATTCTTGCAGTCGCTTTCGCAGGCGTTTCACCCGAGAAGCGACGGCATTACTTTCCGGTTCTTCCCCCCATTCCCAGAGGGCTTGTTCTAGGCGATCGCGACTGATTACTTTACCCGGATTTCGCATCAAATATTCTAACAGTTGAAAATCCCGACTGGCAAGTTTAATACTGCGTTCTCCTCGGGTTAAGCGCATGGTATCCAGATTTAAAGATAAATCCCCCACTTCGAGAATATCCCCAATCCACAGCGGCGATCGCCTGCGTAAGGCGCGGACCCTTGCTAACAATTCCTCCACATCTACAGGTTTAACCAAATAATCATCGGCCCCCGCATCTAATCCCCTCACTTTATCCGCCGTCGTATCTTTTGCCGTTAACATTAAAATCGGCGAAGTTTTCCCCCCTTCTCGATAGAATTCACAAATAGAAACCCCATCTTCTCCCGGTAACATCCAATCTAAAATCAGTAAATCATAGTCCTTTTCCCCAATTAACCATCGCGCATCAGTTCCCTCCGCCACCCCATCTACAATATGTCCCGAACGAGTCAAGGCATTATGCAGGGGTTCGAGTTGTTCTGGGTCATCTTCAACTAATAAAATTCGCATCACAAACCTCGGTTGAAAACTGATTTATCCGTTTGATTTCGAGCAATCCTGAACGGGGACATTCCCAGTCCCGAGAATCGTCCCGTTCCAGATTGCACCCATCCATCTGTAGCCCTATAATAGTAGAGCTTAGACCCATAAATCATTCGCACTGAGCATCGATGGCGTGACATTATCAATAATTCCTAGAACTTGATTGAACTGCGGGACTCGAATCGCGGTCCCCAAGTCGATCGCTTCTAAACTCAAGTCAGCAAATGTTAATCCTGGACTCAGTTGAATGCGATCGAACCCGATTTCAAAATCCAGAACGCGATCGGCGGTTGCCAAATCGGTGGCGGCAGTTTCTGAGGATAAAACAAACACATCATTCCCCGGTCCTCCGGTCAAAAAATCTTGTCCTAAATCGCCACTGAGGGTATCATTGCCTTCCCCTCCATCCAGAAAATCTGAATCTTTTCCCCCAAACAGCAAGTCATTTCCCAGATTCCCCAAGAGCATATCTTGGCCCTGATTTCCCCAAAGGGTATCATCCCCTTTTCCCCCAAATATAATATCATTGCCACTCAGACCCAACAACATATCTTGACCTGCATTACCGGAGAGAACATCATCAACTTCTCCCCCGAATAAGGTATCATTTCCTGACTGGCCATTGATAGAATTTGGGATGATGGGATTTCCGGCGATTACATCATCCATCAGGGTTCCCTGAAGCGGATTCTGTCCCCCGGTATTTTGCCAATTCAAGGGAATAACTACGGGGGAATTGCCGCGAATAATGCTGATGGCATCGAAGTCTTCTACATCATCGCGATCGCCTACAATTGTTAACCGATCGCCGATGTTTAAATTGAACCCATTCCAACTCCCCCCCTGGGGTTCTACCCAAATTTGGCCGGTACTATCTTGGAGTAAAAATTCATCCTCCCTCACGGCGGCGACTGTCCCGGCAATGGTTACTATCACATCCGGTTGAACCGGCAATTGACCAATAGTTTGCAGGGGACTGGTGTTTAATGGAGTAGACACCACCGGAGGAGTCGGTTCAGGAACCGGAGGAGTCACACCGGGTAAGGCAAAAATTTGGATGGGTTCTGGGGAATTAGTCCGGGTAATGCTGATGGCATCGAAGTCTTCTACATCATCGCGATCGCCCACAATCGTTAACTGATCGCCGATATTAACATTCACCCGGGTTCCATTCGCCGGTTCTACCCAAATTTGGCCGGTACTATCTTGCAGTAAAAATTCATCTTCCCTCACGGCGACGACTGTCCCCGAAATGGTTACTATTACATCGGGTTGAACCGGCAATTGACCAATATTAACGACCATGTTTGTAGTTCTTCTGGATTGATATTGTTTTCTACTCCTCTTGACAATATCAAACGATTATGACCCAAAAATGACCAGATGATCTGCGGGTGCGATCCTCCCAAGTCGTTCTATGTTGGAACCGGACTCTATCCCGTATTCCGGTGGAAATGCAGAGCGTTTCTAACGGGATAAAACCCCTTTTCAAATCCGCTAATTTTTCCGTATAATTACAGAATTGCCGAACGAAACAACAGCGATTCTATCCAGTCGCTTCTATGAAACGGCGCTCGTCATTGCGTAATTTTGCGGAAAAAGGGGACAAATGTCATTGGTCATTGGTCATTGGTCATTGGTCATTGGTTATTTGTTATTTGTCACTCGACGAAGGACCAGGGACCAAGGACCAAGGACCAATGACCAAGGACCAAGGACCAAGGACCAAGGACCAATGACCAAGGACCAAGGACCAAGGACCAAGGACCAAGGACCAAGGACCAATGACCAAGGACCAAGGACCAAGGACCAATGACCAATGACCAATGACCAATGACCAGGGACCCATGACCAACCCATCCTAGAGCACCAAAAGTTGGCCCAGTCCAAAAGCGGTAGCACGAAAACGAAGACTTTTGCTATGCTAAAGGTCAAAGTACCAAAGGGATGGCGGGAATTGAGCCCCAGCCAACTGGCTTCGGCCTTCAAAACCTCCTTCCGATCCCCTTCCGAATCCCCTGCTTTTCTCAGGAGTTGAGAGTTAACGATTGCGATACCCAAACGCACAGTATAACTCAAAACTCGTAACTAGGGCAAATCCTCTAGGATAGAGAGATTAAAGGGTTCAGAGATGGTGGAATGCTTCTGAAGGTGCTATTCAAACCATAATTGTGGAGAAATGACCAGGGACTGAAGCCACTGAAAAGAATACTCTTGAAGGGCGAGGTGCTTGTCGTTTGATCTCAGTTAGGGTAGAAAGCAGGTTCTTACGCGCCAAATGTGTCGGTAAAGGGATTAAGCCATGTTTGAACGCTTCACAGAAAAAGCTATTAAAGTGATTATGCTGGCCCAGGAGGAAGCACGCCGCCTGGGACATAACTTCGTCGGTACCGAACAGATCCTCCTGGGTCTCATCGGAGAAGGTACCGGGGTTGCAGCAAAAGTGCTCAAGTCAATGGGGGTTAATCTCAAAGATGCCCGCATTGAAGTCGAAAAAATTATTGGTCGCGGTTCCGGTTTCGTGGCAGTGGAAATTCCGTTTACGCCTAGAGCCAAGCGGGTTCTGGAGCTTTCACTAGAAGAAGCGCGTCAACTCGGCCATAACTACATCGGCACTGAACACCTGCTACTGGGATTAATTCGCGAAGGCGAAGGCGTCGCAGCTAGGGTCCTAGAAAACCTCGGGGTGGACCTCTCGAAAGTCCGGACTCAAGTGATTAGGATGCTTGGAGAAACCGCTGAGGTGACCTCTGGGGCGAGCAATGCCCGGACCAAGACTCCCACCCTGGATGAGTTTGGGGCGAATTTGACCCAAATGGCGGCGGAAGGGAAGCTGGATCCGGTGGTGGGGCGTCAGAAAGAAATTGAACGGGTGATCCAGATTCTGGGTCGCCGGACCAAAAATAACCCGGTGCTGATTGGGGAACCTGGGGTCGGTAAAACCGCGATCGCCGAAGGATTGGCCCAACGGATTGCCAACAATGACGTGCCGGATATCCTCGAAGATAAACGGGTCGTCACCTTAGATATCGGGTTACTGGTTGCCGGGACCAAATATCGGGGTGAATTTGAAGAACGCCTGAAGAAAATTATGGATGAAATCCGCTCGGCGCGGAACGTCATCCTGGTGATTGATGAAGTCCATACCCTGATTGGGGCTGGTGCTGCTGAAGGGGCGATCGATGCGGCAAACATCCTTAAACCGGCTTTAGCCCGGGGTGAATTGCAATGTATCGGGGCGACCACCTTAGATGAGTATCGCAAGCATATCGAGCGGGATGCGGCCTTAGAACGCCGATTCCAGCCGGTGATGGTGGGCGAACCGACGGTGGATGAAACCATTGAGATTCTGTTTGGTTTGCGCGATCGCTACGAGCAACACCACAAACTGAAAATCTCCGATGAAGCCCTGGATGCGGCAGCCAAACTGTCCGATCGCTACATCAGCGATCGCTTCCTACCGGATAAGGCGATCGACCTGGTAGATGAAGCCGGTTCTCGGGTGCGGTTGATTAACTCCCAACTGCCTCCTGCTGCCAAAGAACTGGACAAAGAACTCCGGCAAGTGCTCAAAGACAAAGATGATGCCGTGCGTTCTCAGGACTTTGACCGCGCTGGAGAACTGCGCGATCGCGAAATGGAGATTAAAGCCGAAATCCGCTCGATCGCCAGTAACAAAAAAACCGGCGTCAGCGATAGCGAACTCTCCCCCGTCGTCACCGAAGAAGACATCGCCCAAATCGTCGCCAGTTGGACCGGCGTTCCGGTGAACAAACTCACCGAATCCGAATCCGAGAAACTGATGCACATGGAAGACACCCTGCATCAACGTTTAATCGGTCAAGAAGAAGCCGTTAAAGCCGTCTCCCGCGCCATTCGTCGTGCCCGGGTCGGCCTGAAAAACCCCAACCGCCCGATCGCCAGCTTTATCTTCTCCGGTCCTACCGGCGTTGGTAAAACCGAACTGACTAAGGCCCTTGCGTCCTACTTCTTCGGTTCCGAAGAAGCCATGATTCGCTTGGATATGTCCGAGTACATGGAACGCCACACGGTGTCCAAGCTCATCGGGTCACCTCCGGGTTATGTCGGGTATAACGAAGGCGGACAACTCACCGAAGCCGTTCGTCGTCGTCCCTACACCGTGGTCCTCTTCGATGAAATCGAAAAAGCCCACCCCGATGTCTTCAATATGCTCTTGCAAATCCTTGAAGACGGACGCCTCACCGATGCCAAAGGTCGCACGGTAGACTTCAAAAATACCTTGCTGATTATGACCTCTAATATTGGGTCGAAGGTGATTGAAAAAGGTGGCGGTGGACTCGGATTTGAATTCTCGGAAAACCAAGCCGATGCACAGTACAACCGCATCCGCAGCTTGGTCAACGAAGAACTCAAAAACTACTTCCGTCCGGAATTCCTCAACCGATTGGATGAGATTATTGTCTTCCGTCAGTTGGTCAAGGACGAAGTGAAACTCATCTCGGAAATCATGCTGAAAGAAGTCTTCAGCCGCTTAACCGAGAAAGGTATTACCTTACAAGTCACCGATCGCTTTAAAGAACGGTTGATTGAAGAAGGTTACAATCCGGCTTATGGTGCGCGTCCTCTGCGCCGTGCCATTATGCGTCTGTTAGAAGACGTTTTAGCTGAGGAAATCCTCTCGGGTCGAGTGAAAGACGGCGAGACGGCGATCGTGGACATCGGGGAGGAAGGTCAAGTGGTTGTCCGACCCGGTGAACAGCGTGAACTTCTGCCGCAAGCTGCGGAATAGATCAAGACTGGATCAGGTGGCAGTCGCCTCCATCGTGGGTTAGAAGACTGCTCCTGATACGGAATCCGGTTGTCAAAGGTCTATGAAAACCCGCAGGCTGAAGCCTGGGGCTATACGGACGAAGCCCGCCTGCGCGGGCTAAAAGCGAAAACCTGCTTTTACCAACCGGATTTGGGATTATACCGATTTCAAAGCCTTAAAAAAAAGGGTAGAGAATTGAATTCTTTACCCTTTTTTATTTCGGTATTGAAGCTGAGTAAATTAACGTAAAAAGCTACTAACCAACCACAAGACAAAAAAGGTAAAACTAGCTGCTAAACCATCAGCGGGAAATAGCACACCCACACTGGTTAACCAAGTGCCTAGGGGCGCACCAATCAGCAATCCTCCCAGCAAGGCAACCACGGTGATCGCCAACGCACGACCGAATTTCTTTTCTTTCCGATTGAGAAAATAAAGACCGACGCCAACACCCAACGCTAATGCTAAAGGTGCAGAAGCGGGTTGCAATAAACTCAAAAGACTCAAGGCAAAAAAACCGCCTGCTGGCCAGATAATATCAGACCGAGAGGGTGTATCTAACAGTCCTTGTAACCACGCTGGAGCCTCTTTTGTCGGAGAGGGGGGTGCACTCGGCATGGTGCGGACTTCCCGTTCAGCAAAGCGAATTCGTTCTGGGACTTTAATTTTGCCCTCTTGACGCTGCCGTAGACGCTGCATCAGAATTTGATCATAAGCCGCTTCAATGAGATCAACTTGTTTGCGATCGCCACTATGGAGTGCGCTCATGCGAGTGCGGGCTTCTTGGATTTCCTCAAACGAAGCGTTTTCTGAGACTCCTAACTGTTCGTAGCAACTTAATTCGCTCATCTGATTTTTTTCTACCTCTTATTTAAACTACCATTAACGGTCACCTATCCACAAGTCCCTTGCTTGAATCACCCGGATCGGGGTCAAGCTACTTAAAATAACGACTTGTAGACTCAATCATGATTATATTTTTTCCGAGATTGCGTGGCAAAATCGGGGATGAACAGGGGAGTTGTCAAGAGTCCCACTTTGAAATCGAGTCCTCATACAAAAATTGGTGTTCCCTTGGAGTAATTCCTAGAATAACGTGACTGCTTTCCCATCGTCCCGAGGCGATCGCAGACATTCCCTAGACAATCTGCCCAACGGTGTCTCAACTGTAACTCAAACCCCCAGATATTGGGCATTCCTCTTTAGTGTATCTTGCCCACCTATGCCCCCGAGATATCCGTTCCTTTTTGCCAGTTGCACCGGGGATCACCCAGAGGACTTACCCATAAACCCCTTATGCTGTAGGGTTGATTCGCGAATCAACCCTACAGTTAGGGTTTTATATGAAATAATGCGTAAGTCCTGGCCCAGAGGGCGATCGGCAATTCCAGATAGGTCAGGGGTCATGCCATCTCAAAGCGAGTTCCAAGTCCCCACCCTTTGTCAAGACATACGGATATATTCTCTCATCCGCCTTCCCCGGGCCAGTGTAGGTCCTACATTTGGTCCCCAAGCTAGAACAAATTTATCCTACGAGTTGCGGTTCAATATTGATAATACCCATCTAGTCAACTCAACTATGAATCAATCCCAGAATGCTTTAATTATTGGTGCAAGTCAAGGAATCGGACTCGGGTTTGTGAAAAAATGCTTAGAAACCCCAAGTATTTCTACCGTCTTTGCAACCTATCGCCATCCCGACTCTGCCGCCGAATTATTAAACCTGAGTCGCCAACATTCCCAGGAACTGATTTGCCTACCAATGGACATCACCGACGAAGCGCAAATTCAAGCAGCGATTGCTCAAATTCAACAGCACACCAACTCCCTCCATTTCGCCATCAACTGCGTCGGACTATTACATGATTCCACCCTGCAACCAGAAAAAAGTTTGCGGCAAATCAACTCAGAAAACTTAATGCGTTATTTTCAAGTCAATAGCATCGGTGCCGTATTATTAGCCAAACACTTACTCCCCCTATTCCAACATAATCAGCGCAGTATTTTCGCCACCATTTCCGCGAAAGTCGGCAGCATCGGCGACAATCAACTCGGCGGTTGGTATGGATATCGTGCCTCAAAAGCTGCTTTAAATATGCTCATGCGAACCGTTGCAATCGAATACCCGCGCAAAGGCTCAAAGGCGATCGTAGTCACCCTCCATCCCGGCACCACCGACACCCGCTTATCCAAACCCTTCCAGCGCAACGTTCCCCCAGAAAAATTATTCCCCATAGAAAAAACCGTCTCTCAACTCTGGACTGTTTTAGAAAACCTAGAAGAAACCGATACAGGTGAATTTTTCTCCTGGGATGGCACTCGTTTACCTTGGTGAAGTTATAACCTGTTGATTTTACGGTACAGCACAAGTGCTAATTTCCTATTTGATATATCGAGGCAACAGTTGTTCAAAAACAAAGCAAAATTCCTGAAGTTTTCCCGTTGAATTGGGCTTGCTAATCATTGTTAATAGCACTTTAGCATCTCGCTGACTTAGTTCCTTGGTTTTGCGTTTACTGCTAAAGCCAAAGAAACCCACAATTGCCCGGTATCGCCTATCTTGTAAACTTTTTGCATTTAATTGTAGGATATCAATCGTTGTATTAGCAGCGGTATCATTCTCCTGATAGGGAGACACCTTCCCACGCCATCCATAGATAAATCTTCTTTCACAATCTTCTTGGCAGGGTGAAACAAATTGCTCCTCATTCCACCATCCTCCTTTGATTGGCGCACCATAACCATGAGAGATATCTCCGCCATCTTTTGGAAAACAAGCGACCATATTGCGATATTCAACATCCTCTAAATAGGTCTTTCCCGGATTGGGGACTGTTCTACAAACTGATTGAGGCTTAATATGTTCAATATGAGAATCTTCCTCGGATATGCTTACTCCTGTATAGGCACAAAGAAATCCCTGTTCTCTTAACAGATAATTTTTTAAAACTGTATGTGCTTCTTTTCCTTGGAGTGCCGCATAACTACAGTCTAGCCCTTCATTTTCCTTGAGCCACTCTAAAAATTCTCTAGGGGGATGGGTTTTTCTAATCGTTTTCATAGTTTTGTAAGAGTTCAAGTCTATCGAAAAATGAAGTAGCTTCTTGCAGTTCAGGAAAGTCACCCACTTTTTGGGTGAGGGTGTGAATCAGTTCTCTAGCTTGGGAATAGTTTTCGGCATCAATGGTATCAAATATTTGCTCTAAATCCTCTTCAATTTTAATATCTCTGGCTGAGGCTCCCATCAGATTTTGTAAAATCCATGAGCTATCCATCCCTAACCCTTGCTTAGGGGTAATGGTACGGATTTTACCTGCATCATCTTCATAGAGAATCCGCAGGCATTCGGGTTCAATTTGACCAATGACTTGGGGGGAGTGGGTGGTGCAAACAAATTGAATGGAAGGAAAGGTGGTTCTGAGGTCATTGACGATACGCCGCTGCCATTTAGGGTGGAGATGCACATCAATCTCATCAATCAGGACTAACCCGGGTGTTTGTTGCAGAATAGGGGGTATAATTTCGGGATTGGGGTCCACGACTTCGGTCAAGAATTTAGTATTTTGGTTGACGACTTTAATGGCAATATCAGCAATTAGCGCAACCATCATTTTTTGCCCTGCACTGAGGTGGCTGAAGGGAATGGGTTGATGTTTCAAAGAGACAACAATTTCAGCCCGATCGCCATCAAACCAGAGGTCATCTGCTCCCGGAATACAGCGTAAAATAGCCCATTTAACCACATCATAGCTTGGGCGCATTTTTCCACTGCGTTGTAAAGCTGCGATCGCCTCTTTCTGGAACCAAGTTTGCAAGTCCGCCAAACGAATCCGTTCCTCAAAGCAATCATAAAAAGCATCCCATCTGCGGTTCATCCCTTGTTCCAATTTAGCGGTTTTGCGACTGGCGTTAGAAGGCAGCCAAGTTCGACCCGCTCCATAATAAGCAATCACCGGGAACCAAATCATTGCTCCCCATTGGTCGTTTTTAAACAGATTGCTAATCGAATCAATGACTCGTTTTGCCTCTGTATTCGAGGTCCGAGAACCGTTTATTTTGATTTGTCTACACCAATGATTGTAATAAGAATAATCCTCGTGAATCATTCCTATTGCTTGAATAATCACAGGTTTACATTCAAAAAACCTGGTAATTCCAGCGTGTTTAATAGGTTTTAATCGAATCTCATTCGGCAATATATTTCGTTTGCTATTAGAAAGAGTGCTATCCGGTGGATTGACCAGCCATACCCCAGCCGCAATCGCCAAAGCATCTAATAGGCTGGTTTTCCCCGTCCCATTGTCACCGATGAGCAGGGTAAATTTGGGATGAAGTTCTAAACTATACTCTGAGAATTTTTTAAAGTTATGGATAATTAATTTATCAATTCTCATCGCCTTATAATTCTTGCATGAAAATAAAAATTATAGCATACATCACAATATTTTTTCTCAAAAATTCAAAAGTAAAAGCCTGTTGATTCTGTGGATTCTGTCGAGTCGGGAGGGAGAGGCTGACACTCTTAGGAAGAATTATTCCATAGATTGAGGTTCAGGGTTGAAGCAGGACCTGTATCTCTGGAGGGGCGATTATACCAAATCCAGGTATCAAAAGTCGTTTTTGTAGAATAGCCCGCGCAGGCGGGCTTTGTCCGTGTAGCCCCACCCTTTAGGGTGCGGGTTTTTATAGACCTTTGAATAGCGGATTCCGTATTATTCGCCCAGGATGTCCCTTCCTTTCGGGTTGCCTCTCCCAAGAAAGCGTCAGTTCAGGGACAGTTTTTTGGAGGCTTTGGTAGAGTACAATCCTAGGTCACAAGTCAAAAACAACTGAATTACCGGGAAACAATTCCTGACCATTGTACTTTTTTTTGCCCGTCTCGGCGGTAGGAAAAGAAGTTTTCGGGGTCTTGATAGGTGCAATGGGGGGAAATGGCAACTTGTTTAGAAGTTATCCCCAATTGCTCTAACTGTAACTCAATGGTTCGTCGGACATCTAGCCTTGCTTTTCCGGGTTCGGAATCGGGTAAGATGGGGGAATTATCGAAGTCTTGAACGGTTTTTAAAATGTCCTCCGAATTGTCTAAATCAACTAGACTGGCACAGGTTTGGATGGCAACTTCGGTGTTGACTTGATACACTGGGCCGGAGATGGCGGGCCCGATCGCCACTCGTAATTGCTCCAACTGACTCCCTTGGTTCAGCATCTGAGCGATCGCCACCGCCACAATATTTTCCGCAGTCCCTCGCCATCCCGAATGCAACGCCGCCACCTGTCCCGTTTGCATATCCCCAATCAATACCGGCGAACAATCTGCACTACAAACCCAGATTGCTTCCTGGGACCCTGCACTGAGCAACCCATCCGCCTCCGGTTTCTGGGGTGCATCCTCTTTTAAATCTTCTTCCCGAACCTGGGGAGTCAACATCTGCGTACTCAACACCGTATTCCCATGCACCTGTTTGACGCGATACACCGATGCCGTGGGTTGCAACACCTCCACCAACTCCTGTGGCGATCGCGGCCAAAATTGCTGAGTAAAAAAGCCGTGAGGCCAAGGTTCCAGTAAACTACAAGTCAGATAGGGCAGTCCGTTCCAATTCCGCCAGTGCCAAGTATGCATCTTTGGTTTGAAGATAAATAATTACTCAAGGAATGATTCAGGGGAGGAGCGACAGGCTCAGACTACAATCCCAACTGGAAGAAATCCCAAAATTTTTCAGTGTGAATTCGCATTTTATGCTACCTTAGTCCACGGACTCTTTACGCGAACCGCTCCTGTGGGCCTGAATCAAGACTGCATAGAAAATTTTCTGCTGTGTCTGCGATCGCAGCACACCGTCAACCCGGGAACGACCGACAAGGGTTTCTCCTCACACCCGTCCTTGTCGCCGTCATCCCTCAACTTTTCTATTCACCTCTTCGAGCAAGTCGCCTCCACCAATCAAACCCTCTGGACCCTCCTGGCCGACGGTGCGCCCCCTGGAACGGTGGTCATCGCCACCCGTCAAACGGCGGGAAAAGGACAGCGGGGACGTCAGTGGGACTCATCTCCTGGGGGTCTTTATCTCTCCCTGGCCCTAACCCCCAACCTCAACGCTCGGGATGCACTACTGCTGACCCTCTGTAGCGCCTGGGGACTAGCAACCACCTTCCGCGCCTACAATATCCCAGTCAGCCTAAAATGGCCCAACGACTTGATTCTCGACGGCTACAAATTGGGGGGTATCCTCACGGAAACCAAAATCCATCAGGGACAAATTACCAAAGCTGTCGTCGGAGTGGGCATTAATTGGTCCAACCCAGTCCCCGAAACCGGGATTAACCTCCAAACCTTCCTAGGCGATCGCCCTCATCCTGAGATAACATCTCTGGAAATGTTGGCGGCCCTCACCCTCTGGGCAGTCGCCTCCGGATATCAAACGTTTGATCAGAAAGGAGTAGGGACTTTGCTGCCATCCTACCAAAACCTGATGGTTGGCATCGGTCAACCCCTTGCTGTCGAAGGTTCGGCAGGGGTTATCCTAGGCGTCAGCGATACGGGAGAACTGCGTGTTCGTCTGCACGAATCGTCGCCATCGGATCCAAACTCTCCTTTCACAAGTGCTTCTACGACCGAAGAAATTGAGTTGATGCCCGGTACAATTAACCAGGGGTATCCCATTCTCAGGGCCTAACTGCGCGGTGTTTGCTGTGTAGAACCCTGCTTTGAAACCGTTAATCCTTCTAGGAATCTATAGCGAAGAGCGAATTAAAATGAGCCAGCGAAATCCACTTTCCCGCACTCCTTTAAGTATTATTTGTCAGGTTTCTCTCCTGTTGCAGGGACTCGCGTTGATTCCCTCCCTCAGCTTGCTTGGTGGAGATGCAGATGCTAACGCGCAGACTCCATCGGATGCAGCAGACCCTTTTGGTCAAGCTGAAATGGCCCCCCCTCCGGTTGAATCGCTTCCCTCAGAACCGGAAGTCTCCACCAGCGCCGAACTCTTGCAACCCTTAGAAGGTGCTGATTATTCAGTGTCGGGATTCGGTGAGGAAACCCCGGTTGACCCTTGGGTTGGTGAGGATGCCTCTCCGGACCCCTTAGATACTGCTGGAGTGACCCCGTGGTATCCTGAATCGGACTCAGCCCCTGAGACCCTGATGGCGCAACCGGACCCCATTGGAGACTACAACCGCGAGGCGATCGCCCCTGCGGAAGATTACTCGACCCCGGAAACCGCCAGCGCCGAACCCACCCTCCAAAATATCCACCAAAGCAATCTTTACGTCGATCCCACGGATTATAGTCTCCCCACCCCCGAAGACTCCCCCGTTGCCGAAGCGAGTGCCGTAGCTACACCGGCAGAGTCGGACTCCTTAACTGGCACTGCACCTCCTCCACCGGAAGTCGTGGAACAGGCGGAGTGGGTTGAACCACCCATCCAGGAAGCATCTCAGGAGATAGAACAGCATCGTTACGCAGAGGACCGCCTGCCGGTTCCGGCATCCATTCAGCAAGCACAACAGGCGAATCTCTACAGTCCCGCCTTGCAACCCCTGGAACCCCCGGCGATCGCCGCCCCTGTAGGCGCTGCCTCCGCACCCGCTGAACCCGTTTACTATGCAGAACCCGAACCCTCTTACGCCGCACTGCCGCAAGTCCCCGTTAGGACTGCTCCTACCTACCCGCAAGCGTCAGCAAAAGCTGACATTGACGGCATCCACTATCGCACCAAAACCGCTGCGCGCAACTTCGACTGGAATCGTCTGAGACGGTCCAATCGTCCCGGGAACGGCAACACCAGCATGATTTTCCCCCTGGCAATTCCTGCTGAAATTACCTCCTTATTTGGCTGGCGGACCCATCCAATTTTTGGGGACAGCCGCTTTCACTCCGGTATGGACTTCGGTGCACCGACTGGAACTCCCGTTGTCGCTGCCTATAGCGGTACTGTCTCGATCGCCGATTGGATGGGAGGCTATGGTCAAACCGTAGTCCTGCAACACCAGAATTCCACCCTGGAAACCCTCTATGCTCACCTCTCCAATATCTTTGTCCAACCCGGAGAAGTCGTAGAACAGGGTCAAGTTATTGGAGAAGTCGGCAGTACCGGCAACTCTACGGGACCTCACCTCCACTTTGAACTGCGTGAGTTAACTCCAGAAGGCTGGATGGCAATGGATCCAGGCACTCAAATGGAATATGCTCTAGCCCAATTCATTCGGTCCCTAGAGACAGCCCCCCAAATTGCCACTCCCACCTCGGGTAACTCCCCCCTGACGACCCTACCCTCTTTAGATATGCCCGCACCCCCTCCCCCCCTGGCATTCTTGAACCCTCCCGTCAATCTAGAAACGGCTTCAACAACCTTACTAGATGTTCCCACGCCACCCCCAGTCCCGTTACCTCCGGTTCCAGTCACCCTAGAAATCACCATCCCAGCAACGGAGTAATCGTCCCAGTTCGTAGTAACGACTTCAGTCGTTATCTTTCCCAGTTCGTAGTAACGACTTCAGTCGTTATCTTTCCCAGTTCGTAGTAACGACTTCAGTCGTTATCTTTCCCAGTTCGTAGTAACGACTTCAGTCGTTATCTT
>NZ_JAMXOT010000165.1 GCF_024220515.1 Oscillatoria sp. HE19RPO | reverse complement strand
AACTCCAAAAAATAAAATACCCAAAAACCCACACCCTCAAGGGTGGAGGCTCACAGGACGAAGCGGTGCCTGCGCGGGCTAAGAACGTCTTTTTAGTTCCTTAAGCATCGCATTTGGGTGATTTATTTGTTGCAATACCCCTAGGGACCTAGGGTCTCAAATAAACGGTCAGTTTGTCAAATTAACCCACTTCAAGCCACTGTAGCGAAGCGAGTTCTGTGGGAGGCGGTTGAGAAACGGAGGAAACAGCACTTTCTTTGGGACTGAGGGGCAGTTGGCGAAGATTACTCGGGTGGTTAGACCCGAACGGAATTTCCAGGGTAAACTCGGTGCCGCGACTGGGGTGCGACTCACATCGAATTCGTCCCTGATGTTTTTTGACGATAATTTCATAGCTGATTGCCAATCCCAATCCTGTTCCTTGTCCCACTTCCTTGGTGGTAAAAAATGGGTTGAAAATCTGGGTTTGAAGTTCTGGGGGAATTCCGATCCCATTATCTTTAATCTGAATTGCCACTCCCTCCCCTTGCAGTTCAGTTTTAATGCTGATTTTCCGCTTAATCGTCTCACCGTTATCAGAAATGGCTGGACTGGGAGAGAGTTGCGGGCGCTCGCTCAGGGCATCGATCGCATTGGTTAAAATATTGATAAACACCTGATTGAGTTGTCCCGGATAACACTCGACGGGAGGCAATTCCCCATACTCTTTGATCAGTTCAATCTGATTCTCATCCAGGCGATGTTGTAGCATCACCAGAGTGCTATCAATCCCTTCGTGGATATTGGCTTCTTTTCTTTCCGATTCATCCATCCGCGAAAAATTCCGCAAATTGACTACGATTTCCCGAATGCGATCGGATCCTCCTCGGATGGAAGAGATTAATCGAGGCAAGTCTTCCCGCACAAATTCTAAGTCTAGGGATTCCCTAAAATCTTGAATGGTAATTGGCAGGTCGGGAAAGGCTTGTTCATACATTTCCACTAAAGTTAATAATCCTTCCGCATATTCAATAAAATGAATCAAGTTTCCCGAAATGAAACTGATGGGATTGTTGATTTCATGGGCAATTCCCGCCACCAGTTGCCCGAGACCGGACATTTTTTCACTTTGGACTAATTGCGCTTGGGTTTGTTTGAGATGCTCTAGGGCTTCCGTCAGTTCTTTGGTCCGCTCTTGGACTCTAAATTCTAACTCTTTATTATATTGTTTGGTTAGCTCGACTTCATAACGCTTGCATAAGTTATGATAGGCATTAGAGTGATACCGAAGTCGGGCAATTAGCTCTATTTTGTCGGGAATTTTAATTAGGTAATCATTGGCTCCCGAAGCAAAGGCTTCGGCTTTTTGCTCGGGTTCTTCCTTGGTGGACAGAACCACGATGGGAATGTCCCGAGTCCCTGGATTAGCCCTAAAAAATCGCAGGAGCATCAACCCATCAATCTCCCCCATGACTAAATCTTGTAAAATCACCGTGGGCTGAATTTGAGTGGCGATTTGAATGGCTTGATCCGGGTCAGTGCAAGAATAAAATTTAATATCTGTTTCCGTTGCCAACATCCGCCGAATGGCTTCTGCGACAATCGGCTGATCGTCTATCAATAAAATTGATACAGGTTGATCGGAAAGTTCTTTAATCATGGGTTGTCCCGGACTTGCACTGAAATTTGGAGGGTAGGGATGTAAAGCGATCGCTGGATTCATCTTGATTAATTCTTCATGCATGACCCTTGATTGCATTTACGCTCCTGAGATAAAAATTACTAGCTGTTTAAGGGGTGAAGTCAAGTTTCAATTGGACGAGTTTATAAACCTTATAAAGATTAGACGTTCATGATTTTTAACTCCTCTGTTTAATTTTTTTATACTATAGCATACTTTGTCATCTGTCTTTAGAGGTAGAAAGATAATGCTAGGTTCCCCGTTGAACCGTAGAATTTCATTGAATTGGGATAACATCGGTAACACTCGCTACTAGACTGGGGGAACGTCTCAGGAGCGCGAGACAAGAGGGTATTTATGTTCTGTGGACTGTGGCGAGTTGCACAAGGTTGAAATCCCTCGAATTGACGATCGGACGGATCAACCTAAAACCTCCGTAGCGTAACGGTTACAAATCGGTGGTTTTGACAAAATCTCTGCATAAACCCACCCAATTTTTGTTTAAAAATCGGGGTTTTGTCCCTGGGTTCTAAAGCTGTACTGATGCTTTAAAATAAGTAGTCGTAAAAGATGATAAAAATAGAATCAATACAAGGGCTAGGGTTTGGGTATTGTTGGGTTGACGAAACTGGCAACCCCTCACGCAAACAGTAAAGTTCTGATTAGAGACTCAGGAGTTTGAGACCGATCGCCTCGGGAGTCAAGCTTTCTTGCACCGCTCCCAATTCAACCGCAGCTTTTGGCATTCCATAGACGATGCAACTGCTGGCATCTTGGGCGATCGTCTGCCAACCTGCCGATCGCAAGACACTCAATCCCATTGCTCCATCTCGTCCCATGCCGGTGAGCAACACCCCTAATCCTTGTCCCGGCCAGTTTTCAGCCAAACTGGTAAAAAAAACATCCACCGAGGGACGATAAGGATTATTCACGGGATGTTTAGTATAGCCGAGGGTGCGATCGGGACGCATGAACAGATGATCGTTAGTGCCTGCGACGATAATTTTACCCGGTTGTGGGGTCATTCCCACTTCAGCCAACTCGACTTTTAACCGGGTTTGCTGGGATAACCACTGGACAAAACTGGCGGAAAACTGGACATCGATATGCTGGACGATCGCCACGGATATTCTAAAATTTTGGGGTAACTGAGACAAAATCTTGGCGATCGCCGTGGGACCTCCGGTAGAAGCTCCGATCGCCACCAGGGGGGGATAAGGTTTATTCGTATAACAGGACTTAACCGGAATCAGATTTTTGGGGTTTTTGCTGACAGGTTTACCCAGTAATTTATGAATCGTCCTAATTTTTTCCAGGAGGGTTTCTCCCCCTTCGGCAGTTCCGTAGTGTCCGAGAATTGGCGTAATCACCACATCGAGCGCCCCATATCCGAGGGCTTCAAATACTTGAGGTAAGTGAGTGTTAATACTAGAAGTCACCAGCAAAATCGCACAGGGACAATCACGCATAATCTGGCGAGTTGCCTCTACCCCATCCATCACGGGCATGAATACGTCCATTAAAATGAGATCCGGTCGTACTGAGGCACATTTATCGAGGGCTTCAGATCCATTCCGGGCAACCCAAAGAAGTTCGTAGTCAGGCACTGATGTTAAGACGCGCCGTAAGGCTTCTATTGCCAACAGCATATCATTAACAATAGCAATTTTCATATAAAGGGTGAGGTATGAGGTATGGTGACGAGCAAATCCCGAAATTTCTCCTATTATATCTAAATTATCCCCATTTTTATCAAAATTTTTTTTAATAAATAACTGATTCCCCTGAAGATTTTTAGTGAAAATTCAAGAAAATAAAGTCACCTATTCAGACCAAAGCGGCACTTGATAGCCCAAACGTTCCAGGGTTGGGAGTCGGCAGGGTCGTGCTACGCTGCTCCCCAAGGCACCCGGGCGGGCCGACTGGAAAGGGGGTCTCCCACAAGGGTTCCAAAACAGGAATATGCGGGTGCGATCGAGGCGATCGCCTTCACCTCAGCGCAGTCAACTCTCATCCGGGGTCCCAATCATATCAATGACGGCATTTAAAAATGTATGATCGTGAAAACTACTTTTAGTCAAGTAATAATTTGCTCCGACTTCTAACCCTAATAGTCGGTCCTCTTCTCGGTCCTTGTAAGACACAATAATCACGGGAGTAGACTTTAGTTTTGCAT
Organism: Oscillatoria sp. HE19RPO; assembly: GCF_024220515.1. GTDB lineage: Bacteria > Cyanobacteriota > Cyanobacteriia > Cyanobacteriales > Laspinemataceae > Laspinema. Next base: position 10,120 of record NZ_JAMXOT010000165.1, on the reverse strand, counting down.
GACTTTTAATGTGATTAACCAGTTCAATTCCATTCATTCTCGGCATATCCACATCGGTAATAATCAAGTCATATTCTCCGGTTCTGGCTGCATTCCAAGCATCCACGCCATTCACAGCAACATCTACTTTGTAGCCTCGATTTTGCAACAGTTTTCGTTCCATTTCTCGAACAGTAATTGAATCATCAACCACGAGAATCTTTTGATGACGTTGGGACTCTTTGACTTGGGCATCCTGGGTGATTTGACTTAACCGTCCACTACTCAAAAGCAGATCGAGCGATCGCACCAAATCTTCCACATCAATAATTAACACCGGCGATCCATCTTCCATTAATGCTGCCGCGCTAATATCCCGGACCTTGCCCAGACGGGGGTCTAGGGGACGCACCACCAGATCTCGCTCACCGAGAAAGCGATCCACCACTAGGCCATAATAGTTGGTGCGATCGCTCAAAACAATCACCGCTAACAACTCATGATTGAGGTCACTGTTTTCCAACTCCAGAACTTGATGAGCACTCACCAGACTAATATTTTGACCATTGAGGGTAAAATACTGGCGGTTTTCCACCACAAAAATATCCCCTCGATGAATCTGAATAATCCGATCAATTCGGGTGAGGGGAAACCCGTAGGGTTCGGAAGAAATTTCCACTAACAGGGTGCGAATCACCGAGAGAGTTAAGGGCAACTGAAGATAAAACTGAGTGCCTTTTCCGAGTTCAGATTGAGCACGCAATAACCCGCCCACCTCCTGCATCATTCCCTTGGCAATATCTAACCCGACGCCCCGTCCAGAAATTTCAGTCACCTCAGTGACGGTGGAAAAGCTGGGTAAAAATAAAAATTCCATCAGTTCAGCTTCAGTCAACTGATGGGCAAACTCAGGATTCACCAATTGATTGGCAATCACCTGTTGCCGGATCTGTGCTAAATTGATGCCTCGACCATCATCAGAAATAGTAATTAAGAGCATTCCTCCGCGATGAACTGCTTCGATTCGGACTGTTCCTTCCGGGGTTTTTCCTTTTTCAATGCGTTCCTCGGGAGATTCTATCCCGTGGGCGATCGCATTTCGCAAAATTTGAGTTAACGGCGCTTCTAGCTTTTCTAAAATGTCGCGATCCACTTTAGTTGCTTTGCCCGTTATTTCAAACTTCACGGACTTTCCGAGTTGTTTGGCTAAATCTCTCATCATGCGAGGAAAGCCTGATACCCCTTCAGAAAAAGGTCTCATGTGACTATCAATCACTTCCCGATAAAGACGGTCAGAAAGGTTGGAAAACCGACGGGCAAATAATTCAAGCTCATTGATGCGATTATTCAGGATTTCTAAACATTCTTTTTCTTGAATTTGAGCGATTTCCAGATAATTTTTTGTCCTTTGGTTTGGGTGATATTCGCTCAATGAGTTGTCTAATTTTTCGAGGGTTTTTGATAATTGGGCCTGGTGTTTTTTAAGTTTGAGTAGGGAATCGGCAAAGGGTTGTAACCAATTGGCTTCAATGAGGGACTCCCCTGCCAAACCCATCAATCGGTTTAAGTTGTCTGCACTTAATCGGACGATGCGATCGCCACTCGATTTAGAGGAGGGGGGGGATTGCGCCCTCATCGGTGGAGGGGCTTCCGGTTCAGGAAACGGCACCAGGTTCGGGGAAGGCGGGGATTCAACCGGGGTGAGATGCGGTTCTGGAGTGGGTGGGGGTTCTGGAGTGGGTGGGGGAATAGCGGGGCGATCGCCGAGGGTTTGGGGTTCTGGGTGAGTTTGGGGTGGCTCTTGCCGAGTCCCTGGGGAGGCGATCGCCTGGATTTGGCTGGCGATGAGGTCAATTTCCGGCTGATGTTCCTGCATCCAGGCTGTTAACTCGGATTCTTGCACTTTCCCCATACTCAACAGCAGATCAACTCCGGACAACAGAATATCAATATGGTCTTCTGAAACCGTAATTCGACCTTCCTTGGCGGCTACAAAATAGTCCTCCATCACATGAGCGATCTGGACCGCCCGATCGAGCTGAACGATGCGGGCTGCGCCTTTAATCGAATGAGCACCCCGCATTAAGGCTTCGAGTTCTTTGCCGGACTGGGTATGATTTTCTAGCCCTAATAAATTTTCGTTTAATAGGGCAGCCTGAGTTTCCACCTCCATTCCGAATAAATCCAGCATGGATAAATGGCTTAAATCCAGTTCATCTTTGCTCACAAAATCCTCCGTTTCAGGCTAGAAAATACAAATTCTTCATCCAGATAGTTTACTTTTTTGTCTCGCCAATTTACAATCCATTTCGTGTAAGTAATGGGGGCTTTGGAAACGACTGCCGGGACTTCTTCAATTAAGTGGCGATCGCAGCGGTGAATGCCCTCAATTTCATCCACGGAAAATACCCAGATATCTCCTTGAATATTAACGACCACCATGCGAGAATAAACCGTCCGCGTCAAATCCCCTTGCGGGTTTAAGGGTTTCGGATGAGTGCCTTGCGATTCTAACCCGAGGAGATTGCTCAGAGAAATGCAGGGTAAGAGTTCCCCGCGAATATTTACCAAGCCCAGGAGAATTTCGTTGCTGCGGTGGGGTAAAGCATGAAGGGGACAAGAGGCAGTGATTTCTTGGAATGTAGAGGCGGCGAGTGCTAACCATTCTACTCCCAGGCGAAAAATCACCAGAGAAAGCGGGTCAAAGAATTCTGCCGTCGCTCGTTGGAGTTGGGGAAGGGCATTGCGATCGCTGGTGACGGCTGTTGGGGTTTTAGCGAGTAAATCGGTCCATTCAGCCCGGTAGTTTTCTGGGGCTTCCCGTTCCAATAAACTGCGGCCTGCGGTGGTATAAACGGGGCAGTTGCGGCAATGGATGACGGTATTAAGTTCGGCACAAGAGCGATCGCCCTGTATTCCCATTTCGTTCCAGCACTTTTCGGTCATAGAGCCAACCTAAATGAAGGGGAGAATGTTTCAAAGCAGTGACAGCCAGATAATCGGTAATCAAAAGTCGGATCATCAAGGGAGCAGAGACCGGGTTTTATCGCCCTTTCTGGGTTAAGAAACAGCAAAAATTTTGGACAGCAACCCGGGTTCTAACATTAGAAATATCGATACTTTCGGTTTGTTACAACCGGGCTGTAAACTTTATACCCAATCCGCGTATCTCAAGTCTGTTTTCTCTATATTCCCGGGCTTTGTCCGCGTTCCTCCCCACCCTTGAGGGGTGGATTGTTACCGACTGCTGCTTAGATTTGCACCTTGAAAAACGAGATTTCTCGTTGCAATCCTTGAGCGGCTTCATTTAATTGCTCGATCGCCCGATTAGTATCCCGCAGAGATTGGGCCGTTTGTCGGGACGCTTCACTCAGTTGAACCATTGCATCACTAATTTGTTGAGCCCCTTCGGATTGATCTTCCATGCCTTTAGTGACTGCATCAAATCGGGGGGTGAGACTTTGAACCCGCTCAATAATCTTACCAATTTGGCCGCTGATGGTGCGAACATCCTCGACCCCCCGGCTGACTTCGGTGGTGAATTTATCCATTTCCATCACCCCAGTGGAAACAGCGGATTGCATATCTTTGACCATACTTTCAATATCCAAGGTGGCGATCGCCGTTTGGTCTGCCAATCGGCGAATTTCTCGGGCAACCACCGCAAAACCAGTGCCATATTCCCCTGCTTTTTCCGCTTCGATCGCCGCGTTGAGGGAGAGTAAATTAGTCTGATCCGCCACTTTGGTAATGGTAGTCACCACGCTATTGATGTTATTTGCTTTTTCGCTAATCACACCCAACTTGGCCGAAATCGAGGCGGTAGCATTGGCTAATTGGCGCATGGTGGTTTCCATGCGAACAATTTCCTGTTGGCCGGTTCCGGCAGCGATGGCGGTTTGTCCGGCGAGTTCCCCAACTTGATCCATTGTTTTAACTAATTCGCCAGAAGTCGCGGCAATTTCTTTCGCTGTGGCAACGACTTGGTTTGTAGAAGCCACTTGTTCGGTAACCGTTGCTTCTAATTGTTTGCCCGAGGCGGCAATTTCTGTGGTGGAACTGGTGATTTGAATGCCCGAATGTTGGACCTGACGAATTAAGGAATTTAACTTTTGGGTCATTTGACCAAAAGCAACCGTTAAGCGGCCAATTTCATCTTGGGTTTCCGTCACCCTCACCGGAGTAGTCAAATCTCCGGAGGAAATTTTTTCCGCGACTCGAACCACTCCGACAATTTTGGCTCCGAGGGGTTTGGCGATCGTGGTGCTAAAATAGAAGCCAAAAACAATCGCAGTCAGCGGACCGAGGAGCATTCCCAGAAACACCCAAAAACTACTTTCAGCCACATCTTGTTGGGCATCTCTGACCACTTGGGCAGCCATATTTTGATTATATTCTACAACCTCTTGCAGGCTGTCTTCTGCGGCGCGATAGGCCGGAATATTGATGCGAGGGCGTTGGGTATTCATGCGTTCAAGGAACTCACCAGCGGCTCTAGCCGTTGCCATTTGGGGGCTATTGCTTTGACCGGCCTCCCACAACTCGATTTGAGTTTCCCAGGGTTGTAAAATCTCGTAAGCTTCAAATTCTTGATTAATTTGGAGGAAGTTTTCATGGACTTGTCTCCACTGATTCCATGCCTCTATGAACTGGTTATAAAGGCGGTTTTCTTCTGGATTTTTCTCGGGAATGTTGTTGTATTCCGCAAATCCTTGATTAATTTGTTGCCATGCTCGATTGATTCTTTCCTTGGCAGCAGTTCTGCGTTCAAGGGAACTGCGAGGATTGAGGAGCAATCGTTCTGAGGATTGAATTTGGGTCTGACCTTCTTTGATTTTCCATAGGGCGATCGCACTGGGCATGGAGTTCCCTGTAATCATGTCGAGGCGATTACTCAGCCGATAATTCCCCCCCCATCCGACTAAAGCAACGATTAATACAATTAAACCCATAAATATAAAAGCTGCAAGCATTCGAGCTTGCAAGGAAAGATTCCGAAACATTCTTTTTTTCCTTTAGAGTTGAGATAGTTTGGAGTGGCCCGTTTATCCGTGACCCCTGAATTATAGAGTGCTATTCCCCCTGAGATTTTAGGAGTCTTTGGATCCGCTGCCGAAGGGCTGAGGCATGGGTGAGATCTCCATGAGATTCTTTGAGTAAGAGGAGATGCATCAAGGCTTCATAGTGGTGGGGTTCGAGGTAAATGGCTTTCTCCCAACATTGTTCGGCACGCTCCTGATGCCCTGCGCCTTGGAGTATTTCACCTAATAAAACATAAGCATTGGCATCGGTGCGATGTTGACTGAGGTAAGTTTCGCATACCTGTGCCGCTTCATTCAATCGTCCGAGATCGGCTAGATGCCTAGCGTGAATCAGGGGGGACTCAGGGATGCGCTTTGGGGGAGAGGGTGGGCTAGGGGCGATCGCCCAGGAGCTTTGAGGATGCGATCTTCTGGCTTCTGGGGCCGGTTCCGCCGAATGGACGGGTTTGGATGCGCAGTTGAATCGAGAGGGTGAGGGAGGGGAGCTGGGTTGGAGAACCCGTAATGGAGCGTGTTCAGGGTCATTCGGGAGGATACAGAAGCGATCGGTGCCGTCGCTTTTTTGGCGCTTGCGGTAGGCAAAAGTCATGGAATGGCGCAGGGAGATGAATCGCTTCTCAATCACGGGTCCAGCTTCGGCTGACCCGACAAAGAGCAGTCCCGTGGGAGATAATAAGCGATTTAATACTTGCATGGCGCGATCGCGAGCAGCCGGTTCCAGATAAATTAATAAATTCCGAAAAAATATGATATCATAAAGGGGTTTTCCATATAAAAAAAGGGGTTCTAAAAGATTGCCCTGGATAAAATTTACGGTCTCCTTAACGGCGGGGGAAAGTTGATATCCGTGAGGGGTTTTCTGAAAATAGCGATGGCGAAAGCCCAACGGTTTACCCCGAAATGAATGCTCTCGATAGAGACCCTGTTTGGCTTTCTCTTGGGCTTTTTTACTGATATCAACGGCGTCAATCACAAAATTGCTCGGGGACAAACCGGCATCGAGGAGCATGATCGCGAGGGAATAAGGTTCTTCTCCCGTGGAACAGGGAACACTTAACAGACGCAGAACCCCTTCCGGATGGGTGGGTAACCAATCGAAAAGCACGTAGCGCCGGAGAAACTCAAAGGATTCAGGCTCGCGAAAGAACCAGGTTTCTGGGACAACCGTCTCCTCAATGAGCGCCTGTAATTCTTCAGGGGAACAGAGCCATATATTGAAATAGGTTGCCACATTCTCAACCCCACAAACCGCCATCCGCTCTCGAACCGCTTTGGCGATCGCATAGGAACCGAGGGTTTTGGGGTCTAAGCCAATCTTTTTTCTGAGTTTTCGCTCAATTTCGTCCCAAACCATTGCTATTCAGCCTCCCCAATGGGTAATAGGAATGCTTGTGCTTGCTCTGACAGTAAATGCGCCAAGCGCAACTCCTGGATTGTTCCTTGTTGATCCATGATGAGTTTGCCCAAATATGCGGCATTTTTTAAGTGGATTCCCTCTTCCTTAAATTGAGATTCTAGGACATCTACCGTATCGGTCACTCGTTCTGCCATTAACCCCATCAGTCGCGAATTCTGGTGGGCGTGCTGATACTTGACTAAAATAATGCGAGTGCTTAAACAATTGCGAGAGCCACTGCCTTGAATCAGATGACACAGATCGAGAACCGGAACAATGCTCCCTCGGTAATTAAATAATCCCGCCATATATTCCGGGGCCTGGTATAGTTTTCTCAACTCTACAAGGGGAATCACTTCTACGACCTGGGAACAGCTTAGGGCATAACGATCGGGCCCGACATAAAATACCAACATTAACATCGTTTAACTTGAGCCTAATCTGGCGCAATCGGAATGGAGGATAGAAGATAGAGATATCTAGATATATCTTCAATTGTAGCGTTCCCCCCATTCAAACTGAATCCATGAATCCCGCAGCAAGCAACGGCGGACAAAAGAGGACAAAAGAGCGCCGGTACAGGGTTTAATCAGGGGCGTGAATTCCAGGCCAGGGGCCAGAAACCGGGTTTCTCGCCCAGATCCAGTGGCTAATTGCTACCGTTTTTCTGAAGAAACCCGGTTTCTGGCCCCATACAGTCACCCATCCAGTACCGACGCCCTAGGGTAGAGGAACTCGGAGTGAGGCTTCGGGTCTAGGGGGTTTAAACTTGGGTGATATAACCCTTATCTTTGAGATATTGCAGCACCTTGGCGATACTTTCTGCCTCGGTTTCGTCTTTGGTGGAGCATTCAATATCCGGGGTGAGGGGAGCCTCATAAGGGTCATCAATGCCGGTAAAGTTTTTAATTTCTCCAGCGCGAGCTTTTTTGTAAAGCCCCTTGACATCGCGTTCTTCGCAGGTTTCCAGAGGTGCATTCACGTAAACCTGAACGAAGTCACCAATGCGATGGCGCACTTCTTCGCGGATTTCACGGTAGGGGGCGATCGCCGATACCAAAACAATCACCCCATTGCGGGTTAATAAATGAGAGACAAAACCGATACGGCGAATGTTTTCGTCGCGGTCTTCTTTACTAAAACCCAGTCCCTTCGTCAGGTTTTGCCTAACGATATCCCCATCGAGAACTTCGAGTTGATATCCGCGCGATCGCAGTTGTTTCTCCACTCCCTGGCTAATGGTGGTCTTGCCTGCACCGCTCAAACCTGTAAACCAGACCGTGACACCACGCTGTTGCATTTTGATTTAACTCCAGATATTGTGCAATAAACGACTGTTTCTCAAGCACCCTTCAAGGCTTTTCGATTGTACAGAAATTTGTCCCCCCTGGTGAATCCGTGATTTGGGGATCGCGGATTGGCGTGAGCGCGCCCTTGAGGATTCAATCTTCGGGGATCCATTCCAAGGGGCAGTCCAGGGTTTGAATCAGGGGGCCCAGCGCATGGGAACCACTGACGAAAATTTTCTCCGGTCCTGGGGTCGCCAACCCACTCAGATAACTACGGATTCCCTCTTCGTTGACCTCCGTTTTCACCGCGATTCCCATAGAAACGGCACGAAGAGTCACTTGCTCTAAAATGTCCGTCGCTAAGGCGCGATATCCTTCCATCATCGAATTTTGCAAGCTCCGACGGGACCCAATTCCCAACCAACCATTTTCTCCCAAGTCCCGCATGAGGTCATCGAGGGCCTCGGGATCGATGATAAAGGTCACCCGAAAGAGGCTATCTGCTTGTTTTGCTTCCTCAAAAGCGAGATTGAGTGCTTTTTCATACCCATACGGGTTGGTTAATACGAGTAAAATTTCTGCCATGTCAACCCCTCAATCCGACTAAGGGCCAATAGAATTGACTAAGGCCCAGGAACACCCCAATGGAAATAATATCGAGCCAGACTCCCCAGCGTAGGACCGCCAGAGGACGAACATAGCCGCTACTCACGGCGATCGCCAAGGCGGGGGTACTCACGGGCAACATAAACCCTAAACCAGCGGGAATCACGACTCCCAGGGTCATGGCACGGGGTTCGATGCCATATTTTTCAGCTAGGGCGAGGGCCACGGGTAGAATGACGGCTACGGCGGCAGAATTGCTCATAAATTCAGTCATGAGAAGGGCGATAATCGTGACGGCAGCAAAGATGAGCAGGGGAGACTCAATCCCAAACCCCAAGAGGAGTTGGGTGAGTGCGGAAGCGGCCCCGGTATCATTGAGTGCCGCAGACAGGGCGATCGCACTGCCGTACATAATAAAAATCCCCCAGTTGACATCTTCTTCGACCTCCCCCCAATTTGCCACTCCCAGAATAAACGTTAAGATGACTCCCAACAAGGCGATCACATCTAAACCCCAGCGATCGCCCTGGGTCATCCATAACAGGATGGTCACGATTAAAATTCCGGCAGTCATAATTTCCCGGCGCGAAATCTGACCGAGTTGCTGATTGCGCTTTTCTAGAAACCGTCGCGCTGTGGCGAGGGAGACTTGTTCGGTTTGTCCGACTCCCTGGAGCACAAAAAAGGCGATGGGTAACAGCACCAGCACCACCGGCGCTACAAACAGGGTCCACTGGGCAAAGGAAATCGTCTGACCTGTGGTATTTTGGAGAATCCCCAAAGCTAGAGGTCCCCTCGCCCCTCCCAGGAGGGTGGTATTCGAGCCAATCACGACCCCCCAGGCGAGGGATAAAAAGGCTGCCACCCCAAAGCCTTTCCCCGGTTTGGCTCCAGAGGCTCGCACTACCTCCAGGACAATGGGAAATAACATCGCTGCCACGGCATGAGCACTAATAAAACAAGACATCAGGGCGGAAAGTCCTAGAATGGCCCCGAGAATCTGGCGCTGGCTGTTCCCACATCGGGTAACTACCGCTAAGGCAATCCGGGTGCTCAGTCCCGATCGCATGATGGGACTGGCGAGAATGAACGCCCCGAGAATGAAAAACACTGCCCGGTTGCCAAAATAGGCGTAGGTTTCCTGGGCGGAAATTGCCCCACTAAAGGGCAGCAAAAACAGGATGACGATCGCCGTCACCGGCAGAGGCAGCAGGGTTGTCCCCCAGGAAAAGGCGGCTAAACCAAAGACGGCAAAGGCGCGTTGGGCACTGGGTTCAAACCCGGGAAGGGGGATGAGTAAGAGGGTGACATAAATCGCCACGGCGATTAAGTAGCCGATCCAGCGATTTTGAAAGATTTGAGAGCGTTGCAATAAGGCGCTGAAGCGCTCGGAGATAAACCCAAAATACTGTTTTAGGCCCATGTTTGGTATTAAAAGGGGTGAAGCGCGGTTAAGAGGGGAGTGGGTTGAAGTCGCCAGCAATCGGCGCAGACAATCCAGAAGGCTTGATTAGCAAGAATGGGGAATTTTGGACACATTCAGGCTATTATAGGCGATCGCTTTCCCGGTTCTAAACATTTTTCCGAGGCGACTACCGCCCGGATCGGTGCCAATGGATTTTAGGATTGATTTAGATTGGCCTCAATCCGGTTATGAGATAATTCATAAGGGAACTCCAAAAAATAAAATCTCCAAAACGTTCGTTCGTAGATCAACGGAGTAGCGCGATCAATGTAGGGGCGCAAGCATTGCGCCCCTACACATACCTTACTTTCAGTTGCGCGTTTGGAGGATTTATATTTTGCAA
>NZ_JAMXOT010000164.1 GCF_024220515.1 Oscillatoria sp. HE19RPO | reverse complement strand
CAACAAATAAATCATCCTTGCTTTGATGCGATCGCACCTAACAAGGCTCTTTTAGCCCGCGCAGGCGGGCTTTGTCCGTGTAGCCCCACCCTTCAGGGTGCGGGTTTTTTGAAGGTTTTATTTTTTGGAGTTCCCTTATGTCAATACTTTCCATTATGAATACCTTCTATTAAAACCTTGGATGCTATTCGTTTGTCTTCCTGCCTCAAGTCCTTATCCCTTAAATTGATAAACAGGTTGAGGATTTAGGTTTCCTCGCCGATGGGATAATCAAAGTGATTATTTCCTGGTTAGGCTCATCTATTTTATCCGGTTTGAGGGCGGGATGTCAATGCGCCGAATAGAGGGGCGTGCAGTTTCCCTACGGGGAGGCGATCGCACTGGCTAAAATGCCTAGAATTTTCGGTAAATCTCGAATGTAATATTCAACTAAATCAATGGATGCCATTTGATTTTCTAGTTTGAGGAATTTCCAGATGCTTCCGGTGGTGATAACTCCATAAATGGTGGAAATTGAATTGCGTTTCTGTTTGTTAAATAATTGGGCGGCAACCATTTCCGCGAGGCATTGTCCTAGTCCTGAGTTAATGTTATCGTTTTTGGCTTCAACGAGGGTAATGATGGGGGCTTCTATGGAGAGTTGTTCGGGAGAGTGACTAATCACAAAATCACAGGTTCCATTTAATCCCTGGGCGATATCAACGTTAAAGGGTACGCCGGAAAATAAACTAATTTGGAGTTGAAAGTATTTTCTGAGTTCGATTAAGATGGGGTTGACTATCATTTCTGAACCCGCTTTTTCAGTGTCGATCGCCAAGGCAAGAGGGATATTATCTTGGAGGGTTTCGGTTAAGTGATTGCTGCCTGGGACTTCAGGAATGTCGGAAAATAAATCGATTTGTTCCGTGAGGGTTAAGTTGAATTTTGTTTTGATTTCTGTTAAGGTAAAGTCACTGTAGGCCATTGTTTTGGGTTGGGAGATTCGGGGGGAGAACGACTGAAGTCGTTACTACGAACAGAAGAAAACGACTGAAGTCGTTACTACGAACATGAGGGAACGACTGAAGTCGTTACTACGAACATGAGGGAACGACTGAAGTCGTTACTACGAACGGGGAGATGATGATTAGGATAGGATTTGATTGACGTTGATGGTGATGTCTGGAAAGGTTTGTAAGGATAGGGTGTCTCCGGGATAGAATGTACTGACGATTTGATATCCGGTGGCGGTGGGTTGGCGGTAGACTTCTAGGCAGTTTTCTGGGAGGTTGACTAACCACACTTCGGGGATGTGATGTTCGGCATAGAGGGGGATTTTGATGGCGCGATCGCCTTCTAAGGTGGTATCGGCAACTTCGACTAATAGGAAGATATCCGCCGGTTGTGGATGTTGGGTGGCGTAGAAATCATCCCGGGGTTGCAGCAAGGTTACATCGGGTTGAGGTTGAGAGTTGTTGCCTAATTGTATGGGATTTTGCGGCCATGCGATCGCTCGATTTCCTAGGCGATTCATGAATAGGTTGATCAGGCGCGCAACACAAGCGGCATGACGAGTTCCAATGGGTGACATTTCTATGATTTCTCCTCGGATTAATTCAACGCGATCGCCCTCTTTCAAAACCCCCACTTCTGCCATCTTCCCATACTCATCAACTGTAAATTTATGCTTAATCAATTGAACACTCATTTAAACCATCCCTCCTAAATCATTTTCTAAAATTACCCTCTCCAGTCGGTTTTAACCGACTTTAGCTATTAGGCGGGGGTTTAAACCCCCGCCGGTTACGCGGAACCTACAAATCCGATTGAACTAACAAATCAGACGGTAACCGCTTAAACGCTAACCGCTCATTTTCCACATCCACGAAAATCGTATCCCCATTGGTAAAATCACCGCGTAAGATAGACTTAGCAATTTGGGTTTCTAACTCACGCTGAATGGAACGTTTAAGAGGACGTGCGCCATAAACGGGGTCGTATCCCACTTCTGCTAAGAAACTTACCGCACTATCGGACAACTTCAACGACATCTTGCGATCGCGCAGGCGTTCGATGACTCGTTCGACTTGCAACTGTACAATCTGCCGCAGTTGCTCTTTCTTCAAGGAATGGAAGATAATCATCTCATCAATTCGGTTCAGGAATTCCGGACGGAAATTACTCCGCATCGCCTCCATCACCCGACCCCGCATTTCGTCGTACTGTTCGTCTTCCCCGGAGACATCTAAGATAAACTGTGACCCGACATTACTGGTCATAATAATCACAGAATTCTTAAAGTCTACGGTATGTCCTTGTGCATCTGTCACTCGACCATCATCGAGAATTTGGAGCATAATATTGAACACATCCGGGTGCGCTTTCTCGATTTCATCAAATAGAATGACCGAGTAAGGACGACGGCGAACTGCTTCGGAAAGTTGTCCCCCTTCTTCATATCCCACATATCCCGGAGGCGCACCGACTAACCGCGAAACGGCGTGTTTCTCCATGTATTCGGACATATCAATTCGCACCATTGATTCTTCGGTGTCGAACAGATAGGCGGCGAGTGCTTTGGCGAGTTCAGTTTTACCCACCCCTGTGGGACCGAGGAAGATAAAGCTGGCAACGGGACGATTTGGGTCAGATAATCCAGCGCGCGATCGCTGAATGGCATCGGCAACGGCGGTGACTGCTTCCTCTTGTCCGATGACGCGCTTGTGCAATTCGTCTTCGAGTTGCAGCAGTTTTTGCATCTCGGATTCCACTAATTTACTAATCGGAATTCCGGTCCATTTGGAGATAATTTCGGCAATATCCGATTCGGTTACTTCTTCCCGGAGTAAGGTTTGACCGCTGGTTTGGTTGGCCGCCAAATTGGATTCCGCCTGTTCTAGTTGCTTTTGCAAATTGGTGAGGTTACCATATTTCAATTCAGCGGCGCGATTGAGGTCGTAGTTGCGTTCCGCTTGTTGAATTTCAATGTTGACCCGATCAATTTCTTCTTTGATAGTCTGAATTTTAGCAATTACGTCTTTTTCAGACTGCCATTGAGCATTTAGGGTATGTTGTTGTTCTTTGAGGTTGCCGAGTTCTTTCTCTAACCGTTCCAGTCGGTCCTGAGAGGCGATGTCACTTTCATTTTTGAGGGACAACCGTTCCATTTCTAACTGGAGGATTTTGCGGTCGATTTCGTCTAGTTCTTCGGGTTTGGAGGTAATCTCCATTTTCAGTTTTGCTGCTGCTTCATCTACGAGGTCGATCGCCTTATCCGGGAGGAAGCGATCGCTGATATAACGATTCGATAAAGTCGCTGCAGCAACTAAGGCACTATCGGAGATTTTTACCCCATGATGGACTTCATACCGTTCTTTGAGTCCCCGCAAAATCGAGATACTATCGGCCACACTGGGTTGGTCGATATACACTTGTTGAAAGCGTCGTTCTAAGGCGGCATCTTTTTCGATATATTTGCGATATTCATCCAGGGTGGTGGCACCGATGCAGCGCAGCTCTCCCCGTGCTAACATGGGCTTGAGCAGGTTTCCGGCATCCATTGCGCCTTGGGTGGCACCGGCACCGACGACGGTATGAATTTCATCGATAAACAGGATGATATTCCCACCGGATTCGGTAACTTCTTTGAGGACTGCTTTCAGGCGTTCTTCAAATTCCCCGCGATATTTAGCACCAGCAATTAATGACCCCATATCGAGAGTAATTAATTGGCGGTCTTTTAAGGATTGGGGGACATCTCCGGCGATGATTCGTTGGGCGAGTCCTTCGGCGATCGCAGTTTTACCCACTCCCGGTTCCCCAATCAACACGGGATTATTCTTTGTGCGGCGAGAGAGAATTTGGATGGTCCGCCGAATTTCGTCATCTCGACCGATTACGGGGTCAAGTTTACCCTCTCGCGCCGCTTGGGTGAGGTCGCGTCCATATTTTTCTAGGGATTGATATTTGCCTTCGGGATTTTGATCGGTCACTTTTTGACTGCCTCTAACTTGGGAGATGGTTTCTTTGAGTTTTTGTTCGGTGAGTTTTAATTCCTGGAAAAGTCCTTTACCAAAGCGGTCATCTTTGGCGAATCCCAGTAATATATGTTCGATAGAAATGTATTCATCGGCATACTCTTTCCGATAAGCATCGGCGCGATCGAGGAGGGTATCCACACTACGTCCGAGATAGACGGAACTGGTGCCACTCACTTTGGGTTGGCGATTGATAAATTGTTCTGTGCGATCGCGCATTTGTTGGACGTTGATTCCCGCTTTATTCAGAATGCTGCTGGAGAGTCCTTCTTGTTCCAGTAACGCTTTCATCAGGTGTTCGCTTTCGATTTGCTGATGTTGCGCTTGTTTGGCAAGGTCCGGTGTCTGGGCGATCGCCGCCCACGCTTTTTCTGTAAACTGATTCGGATTATTGGGTTGCATACTATTTTTCCCTATTATTGTCACATTTTTATTCTAATTAAGCCCTGCCTAGAGTAGAGATCGGGATTCCCGAATCAATTGGGTCGATATTACGGGAAATGGGGGATTGGTCATTTGTCCTTGGTCATTTGTCATTGGTCATTGGTCATTTGTCCTGGGTTGATGGGGGGGGATGCGGGTTTGTAGGGGCGATTAGCGAATCGCCTCTACAGTCGTTATCCGGTGTTTGTAGGGGCGATTCGCGAATCGCCTCTACAGTCCCTGGAGAACCTGTTGCAACCAATGGGGATAGGCAAAGGATGCCGCAGGGGTTAGGGGAAATTCCCGGGGATAGGAGGCGCTAAGGACCGTTGCGGTTGCTTTTAGGGTGTCAATCAGGGTGTCGGTGGGGCCAAACGCTTCTAAGGCGAGACTCCACCAAGGTTGATCCCCGATCGCCAGTTGAGTCAGTTCTAAACTGCACCCTGGGGACATGGGGCGATCGCCACTAATAGGTTCAATGGTGGTATCTTGAACCTGATAGAACCGTTGCGATCGCCGTTTGCGGACCCTCACCCAGGTTCCCTTTGCTTCCGCATCCTCTGGCATTGCCGCAGTCAACTCCTCACAAGCGCACTTTTGCCAAGTTTCCAGATTCCCAGATAGGCAGTCCCAAAACTGAACCTCCCCCCATTCTGTTTGCCGCCATTTGATTTCTAGGCGGTCTTGTCGCCATTTAATATTAAGATAATCACAGTTTGGGGTGAACAGATATAAATCATCTCGGGTTTCTGGACTCACTGGCCCTTGCTGAGGACATTCGGTGGCAAACCAATAGGCGATCGCCTCCGGTGGAGAACCCGGATAAAACCAGCGCAGTTCACTTGTTAACGCCATACAACCTCCCCAATCCGATGTGGCTATTATAGACAATTTTCGGTTAATTCTGAGGGATTTTAATAGGCATTTCTCCCCCAAAGATGAAACTGAAACCTGAACCCTTTATAATTATAGATACCCCTGAAGTTCTTTCTGCTGACTCCAAACTGGGCTGATTTTTGTATGTTTTTTTCCCCCACCCTTTCTAGTGCGATCGCCGCTGCCTGTGCTGATACAACGGTCCGACTCTGGCAACTCAATGGCAGTGTCGATACGATTCTCAATGGTCATAGTGACAGCGTTTTGAGTGTGGCATTCAGTCCCGATGGTAAACTCATTGCCACCGCCAGTGCCGATAAAACCGTTAAACTGTGGAAACGAGATGGAACCTTTTTAACCACTCTCAAAGGACATAATGCAGCAGTGTTTGGCGTTGATTTTAATAGCAAAGGGAATCGCATTGCCACTGCTAGTGCAGATAAGACGTTGAAATTCTGGAAACGAGATGGCACATTAATTCGCTCCATTAAACGACAAACTTCAGGTTTTTTTGATATTGATTTCATGCCTAAAGGCAATTTAGTCGCATCGGGTTTAGCTGATGGTACAGTCAAGTTGTGGCAGTTTAATGGAATTTGCTTAAGAACTTTAGAAGGTCATGAAGATAGTGTTTATAGCGTTAATTTTAGTGCCGATGGGAATCAATTAGTATCGGGAAGTGGCGATGGGACGGTAAAATTGTGGGTGAGAGATATTTCCTGGGGTCGTCATGGCAAAGTTCGCACCTTGACGGGTCATCAAAATGCCGTGTTAGATGTCTGTTTTAGTCCCGATGGGGAGTTAATTGCCTCGGCGAGTGCGGATAAAACGGTGAAAATTTGGCGCAGTGTAGATGGCGCTTTGTTGGTGACGTTACGGGAACATCAGAATATTGTTTATAGTGTAAGTTTTAGTCCCAATGGGAAGATTTTAGCCTCTGCCAGTGAAGATAATACGGTGCGCTTTTGGAATTTGCGGAGTCAGGTGAGTAAAATATTTAAGGAGTATCCGGGGTCGGTTTATCGGATTAAGTTTAGTCCGCGATAAGGAGGGATTTTAGGGGTTGTTTATTGGATTAGGGTTAGGATAATTTTACCACGGCCCGGAAACGACTGAAGTCGTTACTACGAACTAGGGAGTGCGAGCATCTTGCTCGCTATTTTTATAGTAAATTGATTTAGATGCGCTATCTTAGGGTTAGGATAATTTTACCACGGCCCGGAAACGACTGAAGTCGTTACTACGAACTAGGGAGTGCGAGTATCTTGCTCGCTGTTTTTATAGTAAATTGATTTAGATGCGCTATCTTAGGGTTAGGATAACTTTACGACTGTTCGGAAACGACTGAAGTCGTTACTACGAACTGAAGAAATGGGATTTTTTTGACCGATTCGGTTGCCAACCCAGGCGACAGAGGGAGGCGCGATCGCATTCCCGAATAAGGCATAGCGATCGTAAATTCGGGCAACGCGACACCAGTCATCGGGGAACCCCATTAATCTTGCATATTCCACCGGGGTTAAGCGGCGATATTTATCCCCCACTCGATATCGTTCATAATGCCTGGAGGTGGATGCTGTCAGGGTTGAGGTGATTCCATTAATGCCAAAAATAGTATAACCCAGTCTGGCTCCTCCTCCTTGATTGTACAGGATTTCTACTCCGTTACAATACCGATTAACTGCTTTACTTTGCTTGATTCTTTCCAGGGTATCTGGGGTAAAATCAAACTGGGAGTCTACCTCGGATTCGTCTTGCAGAATATCGCGAAGTTTCTTCCTCGGTTGGATGTCTGCCAAGGGAGGAATGGGTTTGGCGTACATTTTTCGTTTATAGGCAATTCCCCAGTTGGGAAGTTTGCTCTGACTGCTTGAAATTGGGGTAAAATTAGACTGGAGTTGGCTATCGACTTGA
The DNA here is from genome assembly GCF_024220515.1 of Oscillatoria sp. HE19RPO. Lineage (GTDB taxonomy): Bacteria > Cyanobacteriota > Cyanobacteriia > Cyanobacteriales > Laspinemataceae > Laspinema. The sequence continues at coordinate 24,271 of NZ_JAMXOT010000164.1, read as the reverse complement.
ATGGCTTCTACATCAGATTGGGTCAACAATACGGAATAGTTTTCCAGGAGTTCGAGATAGGTTTGGGGTGGGTTGATGCGGGTTCCAAAGATGAAGATGCGATCGCGATTTTGGGGAAGTCCAAAGCTGAGGGTATTAATCACTCGCCATTCTATAAAATAATCTAAGGCACCGAGTGCATCCAAAATCACCCGGAAGTGATATCCCGATTCCATTGTCAGCATCCGCTTGACATTCTCTAAAAAGAAATACTGCGGCTGTTTTTTATCTAAAATTTCGATAATCCGTTCAAACAAGGTTCCCCGGAGGCAGTCGCGAATCCCTTGTTTTTTTCCGGCAGGACTAAAGGGTTGACAGGGAAACCCCGCTGTTAAAATATCATGAGAGGGAATCTCTGTTATATCAATTTGCGTGATATCCCCAAACCGGAGAGACTGTTCCCCAAAGTTACTCCGGTACACTTTAGCGGCTAATTCACTGCTATCATTAGCCCAAATAGTTTGAATATTCGCCGCTGCCATGCCTAAATGAAACCCGCCTATTCCGGCAAATAATTCGACAGCTTTCAGGGGTCGATGTTGACTCACTCCATTTCCTCTGTTATCCCGGTGAATTTGGGGCGATCGCAATTATCTAACCTCGGGGACAAGAAACCGGGTTTCTGACCCAGATTTACTGTTCCTTGCCTGAGATTATTTAAAGAAACCCGGTTTCTAACCTTTACTGTTAATCCCCAGGACAAGAAACCGGGTTTCTGACCCAGATTTACTGTTCCTTGCCTGAGATTATTTAAAGAAACCCGGTTTCTAACCTTTACTGTTAATCCCCAGGACCAGAAACCGGGTTTCTGACCCAGATTTACTGTTCCTTGCCTGAGATTATTTAAAGAAACCCGGTTTCTAACCTTTACTGTACCGATGCCCTAGCTCATTCTATCAGAAAAGGCGGAGGATTTCTCCCCCGCCTTTTTATCCATTTAGAGGGAATTTATCCCTCTATCAATCTCAATCGTTTACCGACTGCTAGGCGAGACTAAAGATCGCCCTTCCACACGCTGGACTACCACTTCCCCTGCTTCATCAAGGTCAATGATTGCCGAATCCCCTTCATCGAGGTTTCCAGATAACATCGCTTCGGCTAAATGGTCTTCCAACAAGCGCATAATCGCGCGGCGTAAGGGTCGGGCACCGTAGCTGGGATTATACCCTTCTTCTACTAACCGCTCTTTGAAGCGATCGCTGATTTCTAGGGTCATCTGTTTCTCAACTAGGCGTTTCAACAAGTCACGCAACAGGATTTCTGCAATTTCTGTGACTTCATCTTTCGTCAACTGATGGAAGACAATAATCTCATCCAAACGGTTGAGAAACTCAGGACGGAAGTAATTCTTCAGTTCTTCATTCACCAAGCTGCGAATTCGGTCATAATGTGCTTCAGCGCGGTTGTCGGCAAACTCAAATCCTAATCCACCGCCACCTTTTTCAATGACGCGAGACCCGATATTTGAGGTCATAATCAGCATGGTATTCTTGAAGTCTACCACCCGACCTTTGGCATCGGTGAGGCGTCCATCTTCCAGGACTTGCAGCAACATATTAAACACATCCGGGTGTGCTTTCTCGATTTCGTCGAGGAGAATCACCGTATAGGGACGACGGCGCACTGCTTCCGTGAGTTGTCCCCCTTCGTCATACCCGACGAATCCCGGAGGAGAACCAATCAGTTTGGAGACGGTATGACGTTCCATGTATTCGGACATATCTAGGCGAATCATGGCTTCTTCTGACCCGAAGAAGTACGCAGCTAAGGCTTTGGTGAGTTCGGTTTTACCCACGCCGGTAGGACCGGAGAAGATAAAGCTGGCGATCGGACGGTTGGGATTTTTCAAGCCAACTCGTGCACGACGAATGGCACGGGAAACCGCTTTAACCGCTTCTTCTTGACCGATTAACCGTTGATGGAGGGTTTCTTCCATCAGCATCAGTTTCTCGGACTCAGATTCGGTGAGTTTGCTGACTGGGACGCTAGTCCAGAAGGCGACAATTTGGGCGATATCTTCTTCGGTGACGACGAGGTTTTTGGTATTTTGGACTTCCGCGTACTCAGTTTTGATGCGTTGATCCAGTTCTTCCTCTAGGGTTAATTCGCGATCGCGCAATTTGGAGGCTTTTTCAAACTCCTGAAGACGGACTGCCGCTTCTTTCTCTGAAGTCACTTCCGTGAGTTGTTTTTTCAGTTGTCGCAGTGCAGATGGCATTTTGCCATTCCGCAGGCGCACTCGGGAACCGGCTTCATCAATCAAGTCGATCGCCTTATCCGGTAAGAAGCGATCGGTAATATACCGTTCCGATAATTCCGCCGCCGCCACCAGCGCCTCATCAGAAATGGTCAATTTGTGATGTTCTTCATAGCGCACTCGGACACCCTGCAAAATCTCAATGGTTTCTTGGATTGTCGGTTCGCCAATGGTGACAGGTTGGAAGCGTCGTTCTAACGCCGCATCCCGTTCGATATGTTTGCGATACTCATCTAAAGTTGTCGCACCAATACATTGGAACTCTCCCCGCGCCAATGCCGGTTTGAGCAGATTTGCCGCATCCATCCCACCTTCCACGGAACCAGCACCCACCAGGGTATGGATTTCGTCAATCACCAGGATGATATTCTTGGCTTGACGCACTTCCTCCATAATCATTTTGATGCGTTCCTCAAAATCTCCTCGGAAGCGCGTCCCTGCCAGAATTGACCCCATATCTAGGGTGAATACTTGTTTATCTTTCAAGGTTTCCGGAACGTCTTGGTTGGCGATGCGTTGCGCCAATCCTTCCGCCAGGGAGGTTTTACCCACCCCCGGTTCCCCGACTAAGACGGGATTATTTTTGGTGCGTCGTCCCAAAATTTGGATAATCCGCTCAATTTCTTTTTTCCGTCCGACAACCGGATCCAGAGTTCCTTCTAGGGCTTTTTCCGTCAGGTTGACTCCAAATTCGCTGAGTTGCAGGGCTTTTTGGGACCCAGGACCCCGACCCCGTTCGCCACCAAAGACGGCACCGGCGGGTGCAGGATTTTCCCCGACTCGTTTAATCACTTCTGCACGAACCCGTTCCAGGCTGACCCCGAGGTTTTCCAGGATTTTAAAGGCAACTCCTTCCCGGCTTTGGGTTAAGGCAAGCAGGAGGTGCTCTGTGGCGATGTATTGTTGTCCCAGTTGGCTGGCTTCGCGCAGGGACATTTCTAAAATGCTTTTACCGCGAGGGGTGAAGGGGATTTCCACCGGAACGAAGCCGCTGCCTCTGCCGATGATTTTTTCGACTTCGACCCGTGCTTTATTCAGGGTGACCCCTTCGGATTTGAGGACCTGCGCGGCAATGCCAGTTCCTTCGGCTATTAATCCTAAGAGTAACTGCTCGGTCCCAACAAAGTTATGACCGAGGCGGCGAGCTTCCTGCTGCGCCAGCATAATCGCTTTTATGGACTTTTCTGTGAAATACTCAAACATGAGGATTTTTCCTGACTGTAAAGTTTTATGTAGTTCTGTCTTCTAAGGTATCTCAATTGGTGTACTTCGGGAGTGCAGACATCCGTATTCTCTCAGGAGTAGTAGCCGTCGGAAGTGCCAGTCGCCTCACCCCTTCAGGGAGCATCGATGGAGGGGTGATGGGGATGACGGTTCCTAAAAGAGGCAGGATAGGCTCCTAGGGCTAGGTTTACTCGATTCCCGAATCCGGTGTCAAGCTTCAAGGGTGAATACTGCTGAGTTACAACTATGCGGTTAAATGGGTTCAGTTCAAGTTTAAACGCTCCAAGGTAGTCTGTGCTAGGAAGTAAGCTAAGGTTTCTTGATATTGAACGATCTGTTTAGATTTTAACAAAAAATGGCATCCCGGGGAAGGGGGGGGAACTGCGGCGATCGCGATCGCACCATCCCATCAATCTACATCACTGGCGAATTGTTTCCTGGGATACATACTAAAGTCATGGCTTCACCGAGGTTGAATAGGAGCGTAAGGCGATGATTTCTGACATTATTAAGCAAGTATTACGAACAGGTTATTTGAGTGTTACAACGGAAAATAAACTCCGTGTGATGTTTGAAAACTGTTGTACTTTAGAAGAATTGGATGCTTTAAGCGAGTTACAAGCGGCTATTTTATCAGGTCAGGTGACCCGGGATTTGTGTGTGAACGCTCATCAGCGCGGGTCTGTCTCCGTAGAGTAATTGTAACCTGCCCACACCGATACAGCGTGGGGGGGTTACCTGAACACCATGACAGCAAACTGAGCTAAATTTTCCTCAAGGGTCCTCAATGGTCCGAGATCATCCTTGATGCACTATTGGAGGATCTGCCTCCTCTTCCCCCCTCCACCACTGGATCATAGGCTCTCCTCCCCTAAAATCCCCACAAATTTTCCCAACTTATCCGACGACTGTGCATAATTTTTCCAAATTTCTGCGAGTAAGTAATTAGAGAGCAATGAGATATCCCCTGGAGTGCCTGTCTACCCATTAGACAACACCCCAGCAGCGACTCCCCCTCAAACCCTCACCCAGGGTTTTCGAGGGCGATCGCCTGTTTTGAAACCGCCAGGAGGTCCAAACCCGCATCAGCGCCACCCCCAGGGAAAGCACCGATGCGGACCTCCCCCTCTCAAAACCCTCTAATTCCTCAATCCTTTGACAAGAGGTCAACTATGGCAGTCAACTTAGCCGATTTAAACTTTTATCGCGCCGTCAACCCGGATTTAGCCGGATTCAACGACCCCGAAGCCTTTTCCCATCTCATCAACAATGGACTCAACGAAGGACGAGTCTTTTCCCCCTACATCGACCTCAATTTGTATCGCGCCGTCAATCCAGACTTAGCCGCTGCCGGATTAACCAGTAACCGGCAATTGTACGACCATTTACAAAATGCCGGAGTAGCAGAAGGACGGACCTTTTCCCCCGTTTTTGATGCCAATTTCTATCGCGCCGCCAATCCAGACTTAGCCGCTGCGGGACTGAATAACGAGCAACTATTAGACCATTTTCGAGGATTCGGCATCAACGAAGGACGAGCTTCCGCACCGAATTTTTCCGTGAGTTTTTATATCGCTGCCAACCCGGATTTACAGGCAGCCGGTTTCAACTTCCAACAAGCACTCCAACACTATGTATTCGCCGGAATCGGCGAAGGACGAACTGCTGCACCAAGCGGTCCCGCTGCGCCACCACCGCCACCACCACCTACGGATCCGGGTAATACTCCTGGAAGCGCCTTAAATGTCGGTACTCTCATCGGTACCCGTGCATTTGACCAATTTGTAGGTTTTGACGATCGCGAAGATTACTATCGCTTTGATGTCAACAGTCCGATTGACTTTAATCTGTATTTAGATGGGTTGACGGCTGATGCTGATGTATTCCTGTACGAAGATATTAACAGAAACGGTGCGATTGATTCGGGAGAAAATATCTTCACAAATACCCAGAGAAGTGGAATAAATTCCGAATCCATCTCTCGCAATTTGGCAGTGGGTACTTACTTTGTTCTTGTCAGACCAGACTCCCAAGGACGTAATACGAACTACACCCTTCGGCTTGTCAACGAAACCAGCGAAGCGGTGGATATTGGTCTGCTCAATGGAACTCGCACTTTTAGTGAGTTAGTCGGAAGAACAGACCCTCAGGATTACTACCGATTTAACCTTACCAGTCCCAGTAGCTTTAACTTGACCTTAGATGGATTGACCGCTGATGCCGATGTATTTTTGTATGAAGATACAAACAACAATGGTTTAATTGATTCGGGAGAAGATATCTTCACAAATACCCAGCGAAGTGGAACCACTTCGGAATCCATATCTCGTAACTTGCCATCAGGTAACTACTTTATTGTGGTTACAGGTGGGGCAAATACGAATTATAATTTGCAAATTTCTGCGACACCTGGCGTTAGTCCTCAAAGCACAAATCCTATTAACCTCAGTGACAGTGCAATTTCCGAATTTGCTGTTGACCCCATCATCAATAACAGCAGTTTTAATACTGCCAATGATTCAGCCATTCAAACCTTCACGGCAAATGGGAGTGATTTGACTGATGGATTGGGTAATGCCACTGCCAATTTACTCCTCAAGGAATCCTTTACCGGAGGGAATGACTTCGCCAACCTGTTAGCAGCTAATCCGGTGGAAACTCCTGATTTTAGTCAAGGTTTGGCTTTGATTTAGGGTTGTCATTCATCTAACTGAACTGGAGGGGGAATTGAAAAATTGCCCCTCCATCAGGATGGAGATTAGGCGAGATTGGGGTAAAATAATATGAGCTAATTCTCACCCCCTGACGCCGATGTTACCGAGTGACTTGCTGAGTCATCGTATGAATGGAGAGACGATTGTTCCCAAGCGATTGGAGATTAACTCCAAAAACTTGGCGATCGCCTCTCAACTGATTACCTGTTTTCAAGAAGCAGTGGGTTGTCCCCAAAGTGAACTCGATCGCCAACTCCATGACATAGAAGGAGATGGCACCGACTACCGCATTAAACGGGGACTCGCTCATATTTTAAAAGGCAGTTTAAGCACTTTTGAGGTCATTTCTCCCCTGGAACCCATTGAGTTGCGCCAGCGCGTATTTACTGCGGCAGCAGAAACAGTTCCCAGTAAAGAAGGAACTCAACTCACCCTAGAAAAACTCGCCACTCAATTAAGTCAAGAATTAGAACGGGAGGTTCTCCCCCTGCATATTCAATTGGGACTATATGCAGATTTAAACGAGAATAAAATCCTCACGGAATTTGATGCACCCCCCCCAGAATTATTACTGCATCGTTACAACGTCTCCCAAGTGCAAGGGGTATTTTATCGCGCCACTCATTTATTAATCAACGCCCATCGCAATGACCCTGGAGAATATAAACTGTTATTCAAATATTTGAAATTATTTCAATTAATGGCTTATATTGAAGGCGATGCTGACTGCGGATTTACCATTACCATTGATGGTCCAACTAGCTTATTTAAACCCAGTACCCGCTATGGATTAGCCATTGCTAAACTGTTGCCTGCACTCTTGCACGTCACCAAATGGAGTTTAGAGGCGACATTGCAAAGTCGCGACCCCTACACCGGCGACTGGAAAACAGGGCGATTTTCATTAAATTCTGACTGTGGATTAGTCAGTCACTATCCTCCAGGCAAGCCTTATGATAGTATGTTGGAAGCCTCATTTGTCAGTCGTTGGGACTCGACTAAAACCGAATGGAAATTAGAACGAGAAGTGGATTTAATTCCCATTCCCGGCAGTGTGATGATTCCCGATTTTCGCCTTGTTCATCCCGATGGCAGAACGTTTTTATTAGAAATAGTCGGCTATTGGCGTCCGGAGTATTTACAGAAGAAATTTGCTCAGGTGAGGAAGTCTCAGCGGAATGATTTGATTCTAGCGATTTCCGAACGGTTGAATTTAGAAAAGGCGGGAATTAATTTAAAAGAGGTGACAGTTCCGATGGTGTGGTTCAAGGATAAATTGCAGCCGAAACAGGTGTTAGAGGTGTTAGGCGCAAATCCGACGGGGGTTTAAACCCTAGCCCTGTCAAAGTGTATTTGTAGGGGCGTATTGCATACGCCCTCCGGAGGGCGCAAGCATTGCGCCCCTACAAGAAATAAGGATTTGGGGTCATTAAATTTACCACATTGAAGGTGTATTTGTAGGGGCGTATTGCATACGCCCTCCGGAGGGCGCAAGCATTGCGCCCCTACAAGAAATAATGATTTTTCGGCATTAAATTTACCACATTGACAGGGCTAGGGTTTAAATCCCCGGCGGTTGTCTTATCAAACATCCAAAAACTATGCTAGAAATTGTCCAATTGACCGATATCAATCATCCCGATTTTCAAGGTGCTTTACAAATCTACCTTGATTCTTTTCCTGCTTGCGAAAGGCAACCTCTTGAAATCCTGGAAACCCGATTATCGAATCAGCTTTATCAATGGTTTGTTGCTAAAGCGGAAAACCAAGTGGTAGGGATTGCTTTACTCTACCCCTTAAACCTGAAGAATTTTATCCTGCTGGACTATCTGGGGACCGATAAAAATTACCGCAGTCGCGGCATTGGTCGAACAGTGATGTCTTATCTCATTGATTTGGTGAAAAATCAGGAAAAAATCTTATTAATCGAGGTGGAAAATCCCCAGTTTTGCGAAGATTCAGAACAAGCAAAACGACGGATTAAATTTTACCAAAACAATGGAGCAAAAGTGCTACAGTCCGTTCGATATCTTCTGCCGCCTTTATCGGGAGAGGTGCCGACGGAGATGTTATTAATGATGGTTCCGGCAGAATTGGGGGGTCAATTGCCAGGGAAGCAGGTAAAACAACTGATTGAACAAGTTTATCAGGAGATGTACGATCGCCCTTCGGAAGATGCGCTATTACAGTCCTTTATTGAAGAAGTTCCGGATGTTGTCGAATTGGTGCATCTCTCCTAGGCATTAAAAGTTAGGATGGGAAATCCCTACCCCATTCTATTCGGTGAGTTTCCCCATCCCTGGATACCTTTGCTAAAATAGTAAATCCAGGATAAATTTATCCCGATTCTATGCCTAAACTCTGATGGAAACCACCCAACCTTTAACCCTGATTCAAGACTCAGAACGACTGGAAAATCGACTCAAGGAAATCCCCCCAGTTCCGGGGGTCTATTTGATGCGCGATCGCGACGATCGCATTCTCTATATTGGCAAGTCCAAAAAGCTGCGATCGCGGGTGCGGTCCTATTTCCGTGAATCCCAAAGTTTGAGTCAGCGGATTGAACGAATGGTGCAGCAAGTGGCGGATATTGAATTCATCGTCACGGATACAGAAGCGGAAGCATTAGCATTAGAAGCAAATCTGGTTAAGCAGCATCAACCCTATTTTAATGTCCTGCTGAAAGATGATAAAAAATACCCCTATCTGTGTATTACTTGGTCCGAAACTTATCCTCGCATTTTTATCACTCGCAAGCGCAAGGCCGCCAGTGCTAAAGACCGTTATTATGGTCCCTATGTAGATGCGGGACTATTGCGGAGTACGTTGCATTTAGTCAAGCGAATTTTCCCCTTGCGTCAGCGTCCTCAACCCCTATTTAAAGACCGTCCTTGTTTGAATTATGATATCGGTCGTTGTCCAGGGGTTTGTCAAGGATTGATTGATTCAGAAGACTATCGCAAAACCGTCCAAAAGGTGGCGATGGTGTTTCAGGGTCGGACGGATGAATTGCTGGATATTTTAAAACAGCAAATGGAGGCGGCAGCGGAGGAGTTGAACTTTGAACAAGCGGCAAGACTTCGCGATCGCATTCAGGGGTTGCAGTCGCTTCATGCCGGTCAAAAAGTCTCCCTGCCGGACGATCGCCTTTCCCAAGATGCGATCGCACTTTCCAGCAATGGCGATCGCGCTTGTATCCAACTGTTCCAAGTTCGCGCCGGACAGTTAGTCGGACGGTTGGGATTTGTGGCAGAAGCGCAAACTGCTGAACCTGGTGCAATTTTACAACGGGTGTTAGAGGAACATTACCGCAATGTAGACTCGGTGGAGATTCCTGCCGAAATTTTAGTGCAGCATGAATTACCCGAGGCAGAGATATTGGGAGATTGGTTAAGCGATCGCAAGGGTCGCAAAGTCTCCATTCTCACTCCCCAACGGCAAACCAAGGCGGAATTAATCGAGATGGTTGCCAAAAATGCGGACTATGAAATGGCGCGGATGCAAAAATTCAGCGATCGCAATGCTGCCGCAATGCAGGATTTAGCAGAACTCCTGGATTTGCCAGAGTTGCCACGGCGCATCGAAGGATATGATATTTCTCACGTCCAAGGGTCCGATGCCGTTGCCTCCCGCGTCGTCTTTATCGATGGACTTCCGGCAAATCAGCATTATCGCCGCTACAAAATCCGCAATCCTGAAGTGCAATCGGGTCACTCTGATGACTTTGCCAGTCTTGCGGAAGTGCTAGGACGCCGGTTTCGCGATGCGGGTAACCAGAAACGAGAAACAGGTAAAATTGAACAGTCCCCGGATTGGCCGGATTTGGTGATGATTGATGGCGGTAAAGGTCAGTTGTCGGCAGTGGTGGAAGTGTTGCGGGAGATGGATTTACTCGAAGAGGTGCGAGTTGTGAGTTTGGCAAAACAGCGTGAGGAAATCTTCCAACCGGGAGAGTCGTTACCTGTAACATCGGATGCGGAACAACCGGGGGTGCAATTGTTGCGGCGGTTGCGCGATGAAGCACACCGCTTTGCTGTGACGTTTCACCGGCAACAACGGACCGAACGAATGCGGCGATCGCGCTTAGATGAAATTTCCGGGTTGGGATTTGAACGGCAAAAACAACTGTTAGCGCATTTCCACTCTCTGGATTATATCAGTATTGCGACTCCGGAACAATTGGCAGAAGTCGCGGGAATTGGTCCAAGGTTGGCACAGCAAATTTATGAGTATTTTCATCCATGACTCTCAACCCCAAATTGCTTAAACGTGCCATTCCTTATTGGATTGGGGGATTAATTTGCTTTGAAGTGGCGATCGTCATCATTTACCTGGGTGGCGTCTTCCTCCAGCGAAAAGTTTATCCCCCATTTGATATGGATGGATTGATGACGATTCCCAGTCTCTTACAAGCATCGATTCTCTTCCAACTCTCCTTACTTTATTTGGGGATGTTCTTCTTTTCCCGAAAGTCTTCGGAACGTCCTTCCCCGGCATTTTGGTTCGTGCAATCGGTGTTATTATTCTATGTTGCTTTAGATGAACTGGTCAAACTCCATCTGGGATTGGGTTCATCCAGTTGGATGCCGATTGCTGGTACTAAATATTGGATTGGAATTTATAGCTTTTTAATCGTGGCGATCGCGGTCTTCTTTTACCGAGATTTTAAAGCACTCTGGTATAGTTCTCGAAACCTAGTCATTCTAGGAGTATCGGGATTGTTACTGGCAATTATTGGTGCATTTGGTGCAGAGATTTTTAAACATATTGTCTTGACTCCTCTCCTCGCCCAAATTTTTCCCAAACGGGAAGTATTAAGCTGGGTCATTGAACAAGTCAGAGTCGCCTTCGAGGAATTTTTAGAGATGTTTGGAGAAACCTTGATTTTATATGCGGTTTTGCTATTTGTTGCGAAAAAAATCGAGCAGAAATCTCAGGGGTTTTTGGGGAAATGAGGAGAATTTTGCGGTTTGCAGTAGTAAACTGCGACAGTTGATTAAATGCTGGGGTAATTAGCCATTAATGCTACTCAAAATGATGAGTAAAGATTATGGTTTGGATCGAGCCACACAATATAAAAAATATTTTCAGTAAAAAACCCATGAACTCGGCCATATTCGTTAGCAGAAAGCTGAAATAACTGGTATGGCGTAGCTACTAACTGTTTTTCATTAGGAATGCCAAAGCACTTTTCTGTCACTCTAGGGTCACTCCAGTCTATGGGATGGCATCGTAGATTTGCAGCATTCTTCACGGTGATTTCTGTAACAGTCATCGTAGAAATATTTTTGAATCTTTCCAGCAACACAGAACAATACTTAGGATCCTGATGGGTACATGGAAATTTGGGATTGTTAGTTTGTAAATAGGTAAATGAAAATTTGATACTTGGTGGATAATTTATCTCAGGGCGTGAGATTGGAACTGAATGATTCAGCGAAATTTTCGTCTTCTTCTGTTTCTTCGGCATGAGCTGCGTAATATTCCTTCATCCACTCTTTCTTAATGATATCCGTTGAGGGAGCATCAAGCGGTAAATTGCCACGAGCAATTTTCCAAGGATCTTCTTGATGCGTCATGAGTTCTAACTCGTAAGCATCGCACCAAAAGTAAACATCTGCTATTTCTTTAAGAAACTTTTCAAGTTGTGGGTTTAGAGTGGGTTTGGCAACATTCTCGATAATCGGTTTCCAGCTAAAAGACTCGTATTTTTGATACAAGGTTGGGAGAACTGGACCGTGAATCCATGCTTCAAAGTCTTCCTCAAATAAAGGAGACTCTTCAAGTGCCAAATGCCATGCCTGAGCATAGTAAACCAGCTTTTGTAGCTTCAGGTTGCTGAGAAAAGATCCGGTTTCATTGGCTAACCAAATAAAGTAATTGGCTACTGCAAAGGGACTTACCATATTTAAGGCTCAGGTTTCTTTTGAACTTCTTTTTCTATTTTACCATAAACTTTCGCTTTAGGCATAAAAATTTTTATTGAAACGGAGGAGAATCTACGGATCCATGCCGAGGTAGAGTTCCCCGATCGCAAACTCTAGGTTAAGACTTTTCAAAACAATGCGATCGCCTTCTCCATAGACTTCAGTTTCCCAGGTATCTGGACCCGTAAGGCGGCGGCATTCTACTCGCTGGGTTTCCTGGGAAATTAGAATATATTCTTCTAAAGTGGCAATCTTTTGATAATCGGTGAATTTTTCCCCCAAGTCAAAGGTTTGGGTACTGGGGGACAGGACTTCGGCGATCAGTTTAGGATAGCGTTTGACATAGCGATCGCTGCGATCTCGCGAGTCGCAAGTCACAAAGGCATCCGGATAGTAATAAAACTCATCTTGATAATTGACCTTAACATTTCCCGAATAAAACCGACAGTCGGGGGAGTTTCGCAAATCCAAGTTAATCAGGTACAGAAGATTTTGAGCAATGCGATCGTGATTATCGGTCTCACCTGCCATTGCATAGACTAAACCCCGTCGATATTCATGACGAATGGGGGTTTGCCGTTCGATTTCGAGATATTCTTCAGGACTGATGGAGTTCGGGACAGCAATCATCAGCGTTGCCTCCAATAAAGTGATTGACTTTAAATTCAAATTAAGATTGAATTATTACTCTTCTCGTGATAAAATCAAATTTAGCACGTTTAATTCATGAGAATTTAACAAATACTTATCGGAAAACATTTTAGCTCGCATTTGCTCTAAACTGTAGCTTCTGAACAGTAAAAAAGGAAATTCTCGGTATTTGCGACCAATGGGTAAGGTGTTGTAGGCGGGATAGAGGGAGTGGAGGTAACGCGAGAGTAAGGTTCTAAATTCTTGGCCTTCTTCTTCCTGGGGTTCTTCTTTGAAATATTCGGCGATCGCCTCTGCGGCAATGAAGTTAAACAATGGCATCAAATAATACTGGTCGGTATTGTTGCTATATTGTTCAAACCATTGAGTGCGCGTTGCTTCCCGGCGGAGTAATTCCACTAATTCAACTGCACCCCCGCGTATGGCCGATCGCAGGTTTTCGGGATATTCCAGACTCTTACTCACGGCAAACATCTTGTTAATTAACTCATCGGTGGCATAGCGGCGAATCTGCTGTTCTAAGCGAATTTCATAACTTTCTTCTAACCTTTGGTGAATCGGAACAATCAGTAAACTTCCCACTAAATGACCCGCTTCAATATTGCCAAGGTCTAACAGTTGGTCGAGGCGGTTACAGTATTGGGTAAATTGAGTATTGAATTCTTCCCGTAAGGAAAGATAGGATTTCTGCATGGTTTTCTCGGTCCCGCTTTCATCCATTAAGATAAATTCGGCATGACTGAGAAGACCTTCCAAACTGGTAAAAATATCCCGCAAAATCCGATGACTGGGTTTCTGGCGATATTCATTTTTGAGTTCTCGAATCAGGTGGGTGATTTGACCACTCAAGGTCATTCCCGCAGTGGAAATGGATTTACCGCCAATGGGAATAATCAGACAATCTTTTCTCCCCAAAGGTCCGGATCCGAAAATCCGCGTCATCATGGAAAGTTTCAGAATCAGCAAGATATTTAAGAGATTCAAGATGCTTTCTTGCATCGACAGTTGTCGTTCGGTTTCGTCATCAAGGGTGGGAAATTCGGGGTCGGTGGAGGGATAGTAAACGGCGCGATCGCCTAAGTAAAATATCAGGGATTTCTCTTCCGTATCCAGGGTCTGCCGGACGCCATTTTCCTCATATTCTCCCCTGGCGCGATAAATCACCTGAATCACTTCCATGAGATTTTTCTCAATCTGAAACCGGGGAATCTCAACTAAAATATGTTGTGCTTTAGGAAAGGATAATCCCCGACTGGCGGAGGAGGTCATAAACACGACTTTCACATCTTGTTTATAAGTTTGAATTCGCAGTTTCTCCGCCTCGCCGAGACTGGCATGAATTTCCAGGTAATCTCTGTAAGGTTCAAATTTACCTCGGCGTTGGCGAAGGGTTTCTATGAGGTCCTGCAACCGTTTTTTATCCTGAATGTAAACCAGGATTTGACTGGCATCGGGTTGGGTTAATAACTGATAAATATCTTCCGCCAGTCGAGTTTGCATCTTCTCGACTAAAGTGCGCTTTTCTGATTGAAACAGATTGGAGGTGAATTTGACCGATTCGATAAAAATTTTATAAGTAATGTTTAACTCACTGGCGGGGTAGGAGTTGGTATTAATGGCACAAGCGGGTAAATTCCGAAACTGGAAAGTCTCGATAGTCAGAGGGTTGGGGGACTGTTTGGCAAGGCGAAAATAGATTTTATCCGGTTCGGGAGAAGGTTTCGATAAGTGTTGGGTAATCACATCTTTGTCTACAATTGACGCATCTGCTACAATCACTTTGGTATTAAATCCATGTTCCGGGTTGGTGAGTTCATATTTCTGCAAAAATTGACTGATGCCTTGCAAGAAGTAAACGCCGCTATCATCCCCGGTGATTTCGTCAATCATAATAAATAGATGTTTAATCCGGTTCGAGATTTGCCGCATTTTGGCAGGGATGACTTCGCTATCTCGTTGGTTGTAAGCACTTTTAAAAATGTCATTCAAATGTCGCAGGGTGGTTGTTCCCGGGGTGGTGACACGCAAGGATTGGATTGAGACAGTGGCGAGGATTTGATTGGAGAATTGATCGGCGACTGCTGCATGAATGCCAGAACAAATACTGGAAAGCACTCCAGCAGTTTTTGTCCCCCGATCGCCAATTTTGTCGGAGGCGATTTGATATAAACGGGAGGACCGACGCTGACTCCTTGGCGATCGCACTTCCTGATCTGCCGGAATAAAATCTACCGCTTTGGCAGTAAATATATCTCGCCGGGAGTTGGTGTGATATCGAACCGTGGGAAATCCGCCGTTTTCCTTGATTAGGACAGCGTTACTGGTGAGACACCAGAGGCGATCGTCGCACAGGTTGCCGGTGGATGCCGATTTAAACTTATCGATAATATCTAAATTGACTTGTTTCCGGGGACTGACATAGAGGAATAAGAACCCCTCGTCAAAATGGGACTGCAAAAAATTGGCGATCGCAGTAGTTTTCCCAATTCCCGGATTTCCGGTTAAAAACAGATAAATCTCCTCAGAAGTCAGCGCCTTTTGAATCAGTTCCGCGTGTCCATTTCGCAGGGTCAATTCTTCCGGTAAACCCAAGGGAGTTGCCAACTCCCGGGGAAGAATTCCCACGGAGTTAAAAAATCCTTGAATCCGTTCGTGATGAATTACTTCCGTGATACCCGGTCCGGTGAGGTTGGGTTGAGACAACTTGTCCACCAATTGTTGACCCTGGATAAAACTTTTTGCCGCACTTCGCTGAATTTGTTTTAAAACATTTTTTCGCGCTGTTTTAATTTCTTGCTGTTTCGGTTCTTTTTTATAAATTTCGGCACAAGTTGCCAACAACTGGAGATTTTCGGGACGCAGGGAGATGGTTCCAATGTGGCGATCGCTATATCCCACCACATTGAAAACTAGGGAAGCAGATTCTGGCAAGAGGTGATAATCCTGCAAAAATCCATAGAAACTATGCGCGTAGGAACCGGCCTGAATTAACTTTGTGCTTTCTTTATCCCGCCGTTTAAATGCGGTTAAATATTGCCGTAAATCTTTCGATAAATCCAAGTCTAATCCAGGACTGCTGCCGGTGTCCAGACGCAACTTAGAAAAAACACTTTTCGACCGTAAGTACCCCAACTCTCCCCTCAGCATTTGCCGCAAGACTTCCACATCATCCAGGGGAACAATATCCTCAGCAGATTGTACCGAAAACACGGATAAATCCACACATAAAATCCGGAAATCCTGACCATAGCGCAATAAAATCAAGGTATCGGACTGCAAAAACTCTCCCGCTTTCCCCTGTCCGGAATATTGATAAATAATCCGCTGAATTTGCCGGGAATCGAGGGTGTCAAACTGGGATAAAACCTGGGTGAAATGTTCTTTAGAATCTTTGGAGGAAGTGCCAATGCTGTTGTCCCCGGCAAAACTGCATTGATAGTAGAGAATTTCCAGTTGACGTTTGAGGCGATCGCCTCCTTCCTGAGAGTTCAGATATTCCCCAAAGAAATTCAAACCCGAGAGAAACCCTTTCTGGATAAAAAAGCGACTCCATTTTTCCAATATCTCGCGGTTCTGGGGTGCGATCGCCTCATGTTCTTCCGCTATCCGCTTGACCATTTTCGGTAATTTCAGTCCCTGCAAATCCTGGCGATACAAGTCTCCAAAATGGTGTTTAATTTGATGCCGTTGCAGATAGGCCAAAATGCCAAGATTAAACCCTACTTCAAACAACCTGCCTAATTCTTCTGCTATCATCTGCTTGAGATTACTCCTAATAGTCAACAACCGCTGGGGGTTAAAACCCCCAGCTAATAGCTAAAGTCGGTTCAAACCGACTAAAAGTCTGATACAGTGATGTTTTTTAGTCGGTTTGAACCGACTTGAGCTGTTAGGCGCTTGATTTATCCCCCGCCGGGTGGCGCTTCGCGAAGCGCCGCTACAGGCGCTTGATTTATCCCCCGCCGGGTGTTGCCACTCTCCGCAAATCCAACACTTTCTTAACCTCAGTCAAAAAAGCTAACGCATTAAACTCAACCCGTGGCGTCATTTGTTCAAAGATGGATAAAGCACCAATGGACTGTTCTCCAATGATATTCTCATAAGGGTCTAACTTCAAAGTTTGCTGGGTTTTGCGGTCAAAGCGGGAGAAGTGAAAGAGGGTTAAGTATTGCAAAATGTCCCGTTTCAGGGGTGTGTCATAGATTAAATCTTGGCGAATGGATTGGTCATCCATGACTTGAGGATAATAGTTTCCTAATAAGGTGGAATAGGAAATCACCCCATTATAAAATCGTTCCTCCGGTCGGCCAACACTGATACCATTAAAGAGGTTCAGAAAAACCACTGCTTGCTGTCGGGGGTCTTGCGCTAAACTGGTGAGTTGTTGAGTGTCCTGGACCACAAATGCGTTGACTGGGGGACCGCCTAATTTGCAGACGTAATATTTATCGAAAAAGATGGGATAAATTTTGAGGTCTGGATGGTTTTGCATTAAGGCGGTGATTAGGATAGGAGACATAAAATAGAGGTCTTCATCGCGATCGCCACGGGTGATATGTAGGGTACTGGTATAGGGTGCTTGTGCGACATACAGAATATGCCGGTATCCTTGTTGATACAGTTGATTGACCGTATCGATTAAAATAGGCGGTTCCCGATAGAGGCGACGCAGGGAGTAGTTATCGGAAAAGGTCTGGAGTCGTTCGATTTGGATGGTATCTTGTGCCGATCGCTGGATGCCGATGATTTCTCCGGTGACATTGGCAATCCGATTCTTCCGGTATTGAGGGTTCGTTGCGGCATCACTCTCTCGACTCGATACAATGGCGATCGCCAGTTTATCTAACTGCAACGGTGAGGTACTTTCCATCACCCGAAAGGTTTTCGGTAACACGGAGTAAAGAGACCTTAACCCATTTTCTAACCGATGTCGATTGAAGTTCTGCAACCGAATCCCTTGGGAATTGGACCGATATTGATGACTCAGCAAATAGGACAACCCCTTACAAAGATTGGCTAAAAATTTCTCTGCTGGCAAGGGTCGTTCATGGGTTCCCTCATGGAGTCGCAAAAACGGAATAAACAAGTTTTTTGGTGCGTTTTCCAGGAGTAAATCAAAGCAAATATAAGCAAGCACTGTCCAAGTGAACCGATAAATAAAGGTCTGACTCGGATTCAATCCTCCGGGATTCAGTCGGGTATTATCATAATCCAACAGAATTAATTGTTGATTTTGGAAAGTCTCTCGATACTGTTGCCAACAAATCCCCTGATTGGGAGTACAAACCACCGCCAGCATCCGAATTCCAGCAATCTGATAATTCCAGGTCAATCTTTCTCGTTCGGGTTCTGGAAAATACCGGATATCTTCAATTTTGATAATCGCTTGGAGACGACAGAGTGCTGTGGTTTCCAGACCCGGTTTCTCAATGGTCACATATTTTAACTGTGCTTTGGGATTTCTTTCGATTTCTGGGTCTAAAAAATATCCCAGTAACGCACTATTCACATCTTTCTGTAAAATCCCTTTTCTGAGGTTAATTTGTCGCGAGTAAGTCCGGGTGGGTAAAATTCTTTGTCGTTGCAAGACATTTTGAAGCATTGATCGCAGGCGTTCAATTTTAATCCGGACATTCCGTTGGTTCATCCCTCGAACGAACCCCGCGAAAATCCGCTGTTTTGCGACTTCATCCGACCCGGATAAAACTAGCATCACCCGTTCATCAAACAGTCGGCAAGGGTAAAATTGGCCTTCCTGATCTGGGTTATAATCGGGTTCTCCTGGATCGCAATCCGAGGCAAACACAAAATAATAAAGAAACAGTCGGACTAATACTTTTCTGACAAAGGATTCCCGACGAGTTTCATCAGATATTGCCTCCTGATGTTCCGGACTGTTAGGGTTCAGCAGCATCAGGTTATAATCCAAGACTTCTTGTCCAGCATTAGTTTGAACCGGACCACCAAATTTAAGTTTTAGTCCAAAAATAAACTGCCGTTCCCCTCCTTCTCGGTCCGTATGTTCTCCTAAGTTGCCATCAATGAGGGGAATAATGGGTAGACAATCGAAGACCTCAGCGCGGGATAAGGCATCTCGATAATTAACCGTTACTCCTTGATAATTTACCTCAAAATCTCCATCTGCTTTTTCCCGGTCATTGATGTAATCGTCGATTAACCGTAAGCGGCGAATTAAATCGTTGAGATAAATCATCCCGAGGGTATCGCTGGTTTGGATATGCTCGGTCAAATGCTCTAAATAGATGATTTTTGCTTCTTTCTTGAGTTTCCCGAGACTTTCGGTATCCACCAATTGCTGCAAATCATCAAAGTAGGAAAACTCATCCTGGACTAATCCATCCAAAATACCTAACAATTCTTGTTGAATTTCTGGGTCTTCGGGAGCCAGCTTAGTGGTAATATAGTTAGCAATTCCCTGGCGTAGGTCCGAGGAAAATCGGTCTACATTTTGCACCGATAGGGTAATTTTATGGAATTTTAGGCGCGATTCACTGCCAGGACGGTTGGTTTCTAGTCTGAGTTTTTCTTTTTGAAGGGTGGGAGAAGATTGATTAAAATTGAAGGTAAATCCCAGTTGTCCGGTTGTCCCCTGAACCTGGGTTAACTCCGGACTCATCTGGTCAATCGTCTGTGCGATCGCCTCCACAGACCCCATTGTTTCCTGGAGATGGCGTTGTAACTGGTCTTGAATGTCGTGAATCTGCTGACTAAATTGCTCCTGAATCCTGGGGGTAAATTTCACCGAGGCCGATCGCACCCCATTGGCGGAAGTTAGGGGATTCTGAATCTGAGCATTTGTCGCCAGTTCAGTAGCAATTTCATCAATTTTAATTCTCAACCGATGGCGATCGCGAGTCAGTTGAAATGGATTCTGACTCTGTAACCGATGCCAAATCTGGTGCAACAAATGACTATAATCTACAGGTTGCAACCCATCGCCACCCTGGGAAAGTTGGTTAACCAAGATGCTCATGCCTCCTTGATTGTTCTGTTTTTCAATAGTTTATCATGAAGCGGTCCAGGAACTTGCATTTTTTTGATAGCGGGTTGGACAATCCGCCATCGCCGTTCACTCTCCCAGGGTTTCTACCGTAATTTGCCAGGTTTCTAAAGTAATCCCCACGGTTTGTTGCAACAGAGTCAAAGCATGGAGATAGGCAATTTGGGCGTTTAATTCACTATTATTGGCGCTAACCACTGCTTCTTGAACACTGATGACATCGTGAATCTCACCCCGACCTAATCGAAGTAATTCTCGTTCATTTTCTAAGGTTTTTTGTATAAACTCTCTCTCTTGCTGCGCTAAATTGACTTGCTCTAATAGTAATCTAGCATTCCGCACTCGATCGCCGACTTGAATTAACAGATTATCTCGTCGATCATCTCGGGTATTTTGATCTGGCAACAGACTCACTCGTGCTTGTTCTACCCGACTCTCCAAGCTGCGATCTCCATTGGGGGGATTCGACTCTTCGGGTAACTGAGGAAGACTCTGGGAAATGACTTCATTTTGCTCCAGGCGATCGCCTAGAGGCAATTCTGCTTTTGCTTCTCTCTCAGGCCGTTCTATTACTATCGGTTCAACGGGTTCTGCCGGTGGTGGTACATCTATCTGCGGTGCATTTTTTCTCACTTCACCGGATGAGATTGCCGGTTTTACAGGTGGGGAAACTGGAGAGGGACTGGGAAAATCTGGCGTTAATCCAAACAACAATTCCGCAGAAATCACCGATGTGCTAATGGTTCTAACTTGCATCGTCGCACTCACTGCTGTTACTCCCATAAACACCCCCAAAGTCGTCAAGGCCGATCGCAAGCGATTTCCCCGCAGAGAATCACAACTAATCCTAATTAAATCAAATACACTGAGACTCATAATGCAGACCCCTTCCCTAAAACTCACTTCATAAATCACGGATGGGAAGTTAATTCCTTCCCCTTCGCCGTCATTTTTCGGAACCCTCTTCCCCGTCCCCCTTGGCAATCTCCACCACCATTCCCGGTTCTAACGATACATCCGATGGCGGCAGCACCACTTTGTCCCCCACTTTCAGTCCGGATTTAATCTCCACCTGCGTCACCCCTTCCAAACCCAACTCAATGGTTTGTTTCTGTACCCGACTCTGAGCATCCACTATCCAAATATAAGGTTCGGGAGCATCTCGCTGAATCACTTCAATCGGTAACACCACCACATCTTTAAGCTGCTGGACAATAATTTCCACACTCACTTGTGCACCAGGAATCAAACTCCCCGTCGGAGTCTCCAGCTTGATAGTAGCAGGCACTGATGCTTGTGCTGAACTCGAACCACTGTCCTCCGCAATCGCTAGGGGAGAAAGCTGATGGACTACCCCCTCATAAATTTGAGCATTCGGTCCAATCACCGTCACCCGCACTTCTTGCTCCAGTTTGACCTGGGAAGCATCCAAGGTAGAAAGCTAAAGATTCACAAACTCTTGAGAGGGGTCTCCCAAGGTGAGCAAATTATCCCCCCGGCTAATGCCATCTCCATTGTTGACTATTACCTGTAAAATCGTCGCATCAATCGGAGTGGCTACGATATTTTGTGCTAACTGCTCCTGGGTATTTTGGATGGTAATTTCTTCTCGCTCTAGTTGCAGCCGTTCTTGGTTAAATTGCGATCGCACTTCCCGGAGTTGAGTTTCCGCCTCTCGCACTGCTTTTCTGGCATCCTCCACCTCCCGATCCGGTTCCCGACGGAGTTTGTCTAACTCGATTTCAGTCCGTTCCAACTCAAACATCCCACGGCGAATATCTGCCTCTACAGTTCTGAGCGTCTCCTGTGCCGTTTCCAGCTCTTTTTGTGCAGTTTCTAGCTCATTGGCCAATTCCTCCTCAATGTTTCTGCGTTCGAGTTGACTTTTCTCTAAATCCAGAAGGGTTTGAGTCACCGCCACTTCCGCTTCATGGAGTGAAAATTCAGCACTACGAACTGCACTTTCTTGGATTTTAACCTCTTGTTCTGCAATAAATCCTCGTTGCGCTAAGTCTTGGTCCTCTCTTAGTTTTTGTTGTGCTGCCGCGAGTTCTGCCTGTTTGTCAATCACGCTGAGGCGGTTGCTTCTCAGGGTAAGGTTATGTTTCTGAATCTCTAGGTTTAAATCAGCCAGTCGGGTTTGGATTTTTTGAGAGCCAGCCGCACTTAAACGAGTGAATTCTTGTTGAGCTTCCCTTAATTTTTGTTGCGCTTCCCCCAATTTTTGGCGCTGAGTTTCCAGATTGAGTAATTGTTCTCGACGGTTTGATTCCTGGGTCGCCAGTTGACTTTCTCGGGAAATATTTTCCTGAAAAAGTCGCTGGAGTTCGGTTTTAGCAATGATTAGATTGTCCTGAGCCTCCAAAATTTTTCGTTCCGTAGTGGCTAGAGCAAGTTGTTTTTCTTGAATTTCTAACGGTTTAATTGCAAAATCGGTTTGTTGGTAAAAATTGGGTCGCAGGGTAATTAATTCCCCACCGGATGGAACGCGATCGCCAACCTGCACCAAAACCCGATCCACGGTGCCATCGGTAGGAGATTTGAGAGTTTGTTGACCGCCAAATTCAACAACCCCACTATTATTAACCGCAATTTCAATGGTTCCCAGTGCCACCGTAATAGTGTTCACCTCCACCGCACCTGCGGATGGATTCAGAATCCGACTAGAAAAACCCCATGCGAGTAGGCTGCCGACGGCCAAAACACCAACGGCGATCGGCCAAGAAACTCGCCGTTTATCCTTGTATTTTACTGTTTCCCCCACGATTAATACTTGCTGGCTCCACTGATTTGTACTGAACAATCTCCCCCTGAATTTAAGTCGTCACCGACTCATCATCCATTTCCCTAAACCATCACCTTCCCGGTTGCTATTGTCAAGGCTGAAAGGCATTTTGGCAAGAAAATTCTGTTAAAATTTATTGCAATTTTAAGTAGATTGGCAATTCTGTTACTGCTGACTCCTGAAGGAGTCACTACAAACTGTTCGTAGTCACCCCTTCAGGGGTTCACCCCGTTCGTAGTAACCCCTTCAGGGGTTCACCCTTAGATAAGTGTCGCTGAATCAATCCCGAGGCATTTTCCACCCATTGCACAAGACCCGGGACAAGGAACGCTATGATTGAGAGTGACGTTAAGTTCTGTTAAGCGCATTGACTGCAACTTCCCGACCCACAAACAGCGTGACCCCGCCAACCACCTGGCACCGCCTCGACCCCTTATGGGAAGGGGGAGAAGAGTGGGTACAGCAGGGATTACCCCACCATCAACTCGCACCGGCATGGCAGATTTTGCTCCTCGGAGACGGTTCGCCAACGCGCCACCTGAAACTACTCACCGGCGAACCCACGGAAGTAGACGTGATTGATATGTCGGCGATCGCAATGGAACCCGACGGCGCACCAGACCCCATCCAATGGGTCCCAGGACCCCGACTGCGGCGACAAGTCTGGCTACGCACCGCCTCGGGACAACGACTCGCCTATGCCGCCTCCTGGTGGGAAGCCAGTCACGTCGATGAATACCTGCAAAACCGCTCAATCCCAATCTGGGAAAGCCTCTCGCGCCTACATACCGAACTCTATCGCGATGTCCAAGGCATCCACTACGGACATTCCCCCGCCTTAGAAACCGCCTTCGGACAAAAAGGCCCATTTTGGGGAAGACATTATCTATTTTGGCATCATAAGAAACCTTTAACGTTAATTTATGAGGTCTTTTCTCCCTATTTAACCCAATATTTAGGACCAACAAAATTGTCAAGGTAAGCGGGATAAAAACCCCCCTCAAGAAATCATGTTTCTACCCGATTCAAATCCATCTGTAGCGGCGATTCGCTTTCTCGCCAGTCCATCTTGCTTGCTTCCAATCAGCATCAATTAAAATAATTACCCAGACAAAAAACCGCTTCCCCACCTCACCCAATCCATCTGTAGCCGCGATTCGCTTTCTCGCCAGTCCAGATTGGGGTGATTCCTGTTATAAAAACCAAAACCTCCCCATCAATTAAAATCGTTTCCCGGACCAATAACCCGGTTTCCAACCGGGTCATCTGGATCTGGACTGGCGATTCTCGAATCGCCCCTACATATAAAATGGTTGTTTCAAATTGGGGTAATTCTTGTTATAATGACCCTTTATTAGCATCAATTGAAATAATTTCCTGGACAAAAAACCAAGTTTTCAACGCCAGATATGTAGCGGCGATTCGCGAATCGCCTGTCCAGATTGGGGTGATTCCTGTTATAAAAACCAAAACCTCCCCATCAATTAAAATCGTTTCCTGGACCAAAAACCCTGTTTTCAAGGGAGCATCTCAATTTTGCAAAGAGACCTAAGCGCCGGTGCCCCCTTCCCTAAGAGGTCAGGGGGAGCAAGACTTGTAAATTCCCCTTTTAGGCAAAATTGAGATGCTCCCGTTTTCAACCGGGTCATCTGA
>NZ_JAMXOT010000163.1 GCF_024220515.1 Oscillatoria sp. HE19RPO | reverse complement strand
GGTCAGAAACCCGGTTTCTTGTCCCTGGGGTCTAGTTTGGGTGATACAGCAATGGTTAGAAACCGGGTTTCTTTACCCCATCTGTGGCAATTCGCACCCAATCTAGGTCAGAAACCCGGTTTCTTGTCCCTGGGGTCTAGGAGTTAATTGAGAGGGTTTGTCATGTCCCCTTGACAAACCCTCTCAATAATTCCTCTATCGGGAATCAGGACAAGCGGGAGAGAGGGTTTCAGTAGTTGGAGAGTCGCCTTTTACCCAGTAATAAATAATCAGGGTTTCTGGGCCGCAACTGCCACAACTGCCACAACGATTAGAGGATGCTATTTTTTGCACCCGCCCTTTCCGAATCAGTTTTTCCAACATGGGACTCAAGGCATGGGAATTAACATGAAAATGCTGTTCCAGTTGTCCCAGGGAGGCTTGACCCTGTTGGGATAAATAGGTTTGAATTTCCGTTAATATCATTTTTCTTGCCTCCTCCAGAAGAGAGAACGCCTACTTTTAAAGACGGGAGCGAATGGGTTAGAATTAAGGGAGGATATAAACCGATTGACCTGAATCCTAAACCCTCGCTCATCCGGCTATTTCTGCTGCCGATCGCCTTCATCCCTTAACCGGCAAAACGGGTCGGGAGAGTTTCATCAAGACAAAACTGGTCACAGCAAATAGCACTACCCCTACAATCCAGAAGAAGGAGGCGATCGCGTGTTGTGAGAAAGTTGCCACTTGATAGAACATCACCGCACTACCATAAGCCAACCCTGTCGTCCAGAATGCTACAAACAAGGTCCATCGCATACTGGTTTCCCGATGAATCGCAGCAATGGCAGACACGCAGGGGGCATATAAGAGGACGAACAACAGATAAGCAAAGGCACTCGCTTGTCCTGTAAAGCGAGCATTCATTTCGCCAAAAGTACCGGCGACAACTCCCGTCTCTGCCGCTATGTCGTCAGATTCTAAGGAGTCTTGGATATTTAAACCCAGGGGGTCGAGTAACGCTGCCGGAACTTCCGATAAATTGGCCGGAATGGAGGCAAACGCTTCTCGAACTTGTCCCCATAAGTTAAATTCCTCTTCCCCTGCTTCATCCTGCCCAGTCCCCCGTTGTTGCGCCAGGTTACTATACAGGGAATCCAATGTCCCCACTAACGCCTCTTTGGCAAACACTCCGGTAAAAATTCCCACGGTGGCGGGCCAATTCTCGCGATGGATTCCCATCGGGGAGAGGACTGGGGTAATCGCTTGACTGGTGACACTCAAAATTGAGCGATCGCTATCTTGGTTACCAAAGGACCCGTCAACCCCTACGGAATTTAACAACCCGAGGACCATCACCATAATAATGATAATTTGACCCGCTTTTAAGATAAACCCTTGGAGACGGTCCCAGGTATGAATCATCACCCCGCGCAAGCTGGGAAGGTGATAGGGAGGGAGTTCCATGACAAAGGTGGAGGGTTTTCCCGGCAACAGGGTCTGTTTCAACACTAACCCGGTCACCACTGCCGCGAGTATGCCAATGATATATAACCCGAACACAATATTTTGACCGGCGACGGGGAAAAAGGCAGCGGCAAATAAGGCATAAACGGGTAACCGCGCCCCACAGGACATAAAGGGATTCATGGCAATGGTGAGGAGGCGATCGCGCGGATTTTCCAAGGTGCGACTGGACATAATCCCCGGCACATTACAGCCAAATCCCACCAACATCGGCACAAAGGATTTCCCCGGCAGTCCCACAAACCGCATGAACCGATCCATGACAAAAGCGGCCCGGGCCATATACCCAGAATCTTCCAAAAGCGACAGGAACAAAAACAGGAATCCAATCACCGGAATAAAGGTGGAAACGGTTTGAATCCCGCCCCCTGCACCATCTGCAAGCAGGGCCACCAACCATCCGGGAGTACCAATATTGGCCAGGAATCGGCCCAATCCGTCCACGAAGATAGCGCCCGTAAGAATATCAAAAAAGTCGATAAAGGCGCTGCTGATGTTGATGGTAAACAAGAACATCAGATACATCACTCCTAAAAAGATGGGAATCCCTAACCAGCGATCCAGGACAATGCGATCGAGTTTTTCGGTAATACTTGCACTCACTTCTCCCTGGCGTTCGGTGACCCCTTGGGTAATTTGGTGAATGTAACTATACCGACTGTCGGCAATAATAATATCGAGGTCTTCTTCCAGAACCTGATGAATTTTGCGCCGGTGGGTGACAATGATCCGGTCCAGTTCGGTATCTGTGGAAACCGATGCGCCGCGATCGTCATATTCCAACAGTTTGAGGGCGGCCCATCGCGGTGCAACGGTGATTTTTCGGTCGGCGATCGCGGTTTCAATCTCCAGAAAGGCTTGTTCCAGAATCGCCGGATAGGGGACGTAAGCTTGAGGCAGGGTGGGACGGTCTAGTTGTTGGGCGATCGCCTCTTGCAAGGCACTCAACCCTTCCTTTTTGGTCGCCACAATCGGTATCACGGGACAGCCTAATCGTTCCGACAGCAGCATCGGGTCAATGTTAAATCCCCGTTCTTTCGCCACATCCATCATATTCAAGGCGATCGCCATCGGCAGACGCATCTCGATTAATTGCGTTGTCAGATAGAGATTGCGCTCTAAATTCGAGGCATCTACAATATTAACGATCGCCGTTGCTTCCCCGGACAACAGATAATCCCGGGCCACCAGTTCATCCAGTCCCGTTTCATCATCTTCCGCATCCAGGCAATAGACCCCGGGCAGATCCACCACGGTAATCTCACGATTCCCCTGACGATAAGTACCATCTTTGCGATCCACCGTGACTCCCGGCCAGTTGCCGACACGCTGGTTCGATCCGGTCAAAGCATTGAACAGACAAGTTTTCCCGCAGTTCGGGTTCCCTAACAGGCCAATAATCGGGTGTTTCATCGGTCTACCTTTTCTATACAGAGTGCATCCGCTTCGTCTTTCCGCAGGGTCAGGCTAAATCCGCGTACCTTGATTTCCGTCGGGTCGCCTAGGGGTGCGTGGCGAATAATTTTAAACTCGGTTCCTGGGGTTAATCCCATCGAAAGCAGTCGGCGCTTATAGCTACGGTTTGTGGATTCATAGCCAAGAATTCGCCCTTTGGCACCGATCGCAATCTCTCGCAACCGGGTGTTACTCCGGGGGCGGGGTTTCTGGCCCTCTGGGGAGCCTGGGGTGGCCTGAATACACTGGATCTTTTGGGTCATACCAGCCCCTACCCCAATCTGTTGATCCCCGATTATCACAATCGCCGATCCGCTGGCGCTGCGATCGATGACAACCAATTCTGTCCCCTCTCTCACGCCCATTTCTGCCAGAGAGGTTTTCAAGGAATTCCCCCCATTGATCTGAATCACTCGCAGGCGATCGCCCGCTTGGGCCAGGGATAAAGGACTATCCCCCGTTCCATCTTTGGGATTGCAAGGCGGAGAAATCTCCTCGGTTTGGTGGGGTTGAGTCGCCGCCCCAAAATAACTAAACCAGGTATCTTTTGGATTCCGATATCCCTGTGCCTTGTGCAACATCCCGAGTCCTTTCATGGTCTACCTCTATCTATTGAGAATTTTTATTAATAACGAGATAGGAAAATCCTACCTTATTCTCATTTAAAAAATAAACGCTGTATCTGAAACAACAAATCAGTAGCTGGCTGTCCATCCTTTGGACGGATCGTTAGGTAGCCACTTCCGCTTGATTTAAGCTCCTAGACTGCATTCTAGCATCTCTTTACGCTCCATCTTTGACAAAATGCACCGACTTACACAATATCGGGGTTGTTGAAGTGGAACTCCACTTCCTCGTTATCTTTTATACCACGGTTTTAATACTGAAAAAAATTCTTGTAACATTATTTAACCTTGTTGAGAGTTAAATCCAGTCAAACCCAGGTCAATCCTAGGTTATAGGCGTCGAAATTAGCAGCAGGGAAATGGGTTTTGTGACCCCAACCTGGAATATCAAGGATTAATCATAAAACAAAACGGAGCGGATCATAAAAATTTTTGGCAAGTAGCAAGATTAAATGAAGCGGTACAGAATCAGGTAGTATAGACCCGACTCTATAATGGTGTCGGGTCCATCGCAAACAGCCCAAGATTATAAAAAGTCAGCGACTGCCTCCACCACCGCCTCCGGAAATTCTTCATGCATTCCCAGGGAACCGGCCACCCGCGCCGATTCCACCCCAGGCAATTGGGCGACTGCCTCCATCACCGACTGGGAACCGGAGGGGGACAAGGTGCCAATAATCACCTTCACCGGAACAGGTAAGGGTTGAAATTGGGCTAATATTTCCTGGCGATCGCCTGCCGGGTCCAGAGTCCCCGTCACAAAGGCCACTGGGGCAAATCTGCCGCCAGGGTGTTGGGTACTGTCACGCTTTTGAGCAATAAATTCCGGGGTCAACTTCGCCGGATCCACAAAAACGTGCTGTTTATACATAAATTCCAGAAACGCCGGATGAGTATTCAACTCATAAAGAAACTCACCAATGCCTGGAGTTCGCACAGTATCCCTCACAAAACCTCGCACAGGTTCCGGTACTCCCATAATCCGCAGGGGTCCCAGCCAAGTAGGAGCGACTAACACCACCTTGGAAACCCTTTCGGGGTGGGTGTTCGCCAGTTTCATGGCATATCCGGCCCCATGTCCTGCCGCCACAATGGCGACGGGTCTTGGGAAGACAGAACTCACGAAATCCGCCAGAAACTGATGGTAAAATTCTGGTCCATATTGTACCCCGGGGCGATCGGACTCTCCAAAACCGGGCCAATCCAATGCCACGACTTCAAAGCGATCGCACAACCGTTCCGCCATCCCCCGCATCTCATCGCGACTGGACACGGTACTGAAAGCGGGCAGTAATAACAGAGGCATCCCCTGTCCTACGGTTTCATAGGCAACGGCGATCGCCTGGTTGTCGTAGTTCCACAGGTACTCTTGTTTGGTTATTTGTCGGGTGTCATTTGTCATTTGTCATTTGTCTTATGTCATTTGTTGTTGGGTATTATATCAGGTTTGCTCGATTAGGAACGCTGACCTAACCCCCCAACCCCCTTCCCTAAAAGGGCAGGGGGAGAAGAGGAAGGAATAGTTTTTTTGGGTTAATCCACCGGGGTTGATATTATAGACCTCTTGCAAAATTCTAAAAAGCCCCCCTTATTAAGGGGGGTTGGGGGGATCTCTAAGGTATTTTGCAAGAAGTCTTATCTATTAAACACAGAAAAGAATGCGCTTTTTTTGAATGAGGCGCACTCTCGATTTGCGGATGAAATGATTTAATTTTAACTCATTTCCCTGACTTGTTCTACGGTCAAATTCATGGCTTCCGCCACCTGTTCTGGAGTCAAACCCATGCCTAACAAACGGGGGATAGATTCTCGTTGGGAACGCTCGGCGCGATCGGCTCGTTGGCGTTCAGATTCTTCTCGTTGCTGTGCAAGTTCGGCGCGTTCTGCTCCAGTCAGCAACAGATTTCCTTCTTCATCCCA
Source organism: Oscillatoria sp. HE19RPO (assembly GCF_024220515.1). Taxonomy (GTDB): domain Bacteria; phylum Cyanobacteriota; class Cyanobacteriia; order Cyanobacteriales; family Laspinemataceae; genus Laspinema. Next base: position 18,267 of record NZ_JAMXOT010000163.1, on the reverse strand, counting down.
CCACCTTAACCAGAGTTGAGTTTGATTTTGGTAACTGCCTTGCCACAGTCCCAATTCTATGCCTAATAGGGAGATAGGATAATGTCCCCGCTCATTCGGTTCTAGTTTTTGGTAATCATACCCGTTGCTTAAGTTGTAAACCTCTAAATTTCCAGTTTTGATCTCATAAATTCCATAGTAAGGAATTTTGATTATTTTTTCATACACCCAAAACTTACCCGGTTTTTGTCGGGGTGCATCTGTGCTTCTGTTCAGTGGGGTGCGATCGCGTTCTTCCTCCCCAGTCCCCGAGGCAAATTCCAGAGCAATTAAGGGTGAGACATATTCTCTCCAATACACATAGGACCGGCGAATTTCACCGTCTAAGTTGGGCGGAACATTGGGAACGTAAAACCAATCCGGTGCCTCTGCGCCTTGTTCTGGGGGTTCAGTTTCTCGCCAGTAAATGCCGCAGTCTTGTCCGATCGCATATTCTCCATCCGGATGGATCCGTTCCAATACCGGCCCAATCGAATCGGTGAGGAGAATGCTTTGGGGATGGGCATAAAAGTTATGAACAAATGTACCGTCCGACTCGGGTAATTGTGTATGCTCGGGAAAGGGAGGTGGGACAATATAGGGGTCCAGGCTTTCTGTCATAGATTCCCTCCAAGATTTGGCCTGATGTTCAGACTATCTTTTTAGTATAGCGCGCTCAATCTGGTTGAAGATAGGGATATGGAATGAGGGGAGATGGGTGAATCTCCCCTCATAATTTAAGGAACGACTGAAGTCGTTACTACAAACTGAGGAATGAAATTCGGTTGAATCTTCCCTCAGAATTTAAGGAACGACTGAAGTCGTTACTACAAACTGAAGAATGAAATTTGGGGGAGTTGTCAATTTATTGAAAAAGCTGGGTTTAAACCAAGCAAGCGGTTAACTGGGCTTTGAGTTTGGCTGGATCTAAATTGCGTCCGATTAAAACAAGTTGATTTTTGGGAGGTTCTAGCCAATCTTCTTGGTTCAAATCGTAGCGAGGGCCGCTCAGTTGAAAGACATGGCGGGCTTCACTTTCTGCAAACCATAAAATGCCTTTGGCTCGAAATACAGAGGTTGAGACTTTTTCCGTTAAAAAGCTTTCAAATTTCTTGACGGCAAAGGGGCGATCGCTTTCAAAAGACACCGAGACAAACCCATCATTTTGTAAATGTTCAGAATGATGATGATGATGTTCATGTTCATGATGCTCATGGTCATGATGTTCATGTTCATGATGCTCATGGTTCTGTTCCTCTGAGTCATATTCTTGATAGGCTGCCGCATCGGTCAATGCCACATCTAAAATCAAGGGTAATGGTACTTCTCCATATTGCGATCGCAGCATTCTCGCCCCTACTTTCACCGTGCGAATGTAGGATTCTAACTCTTCTACCTGTTCAGGGGGAGTTAAATCGGTTTTGTTCAGCAGAACAATATCCGCAAAGGCCACTTGTTTTAAAGCCGCTTCACTGTCAAAATGGTCTGGAGTAAAGGTGGAAGTATCCACCAAAGTTAAGACCGAATCCAGTCGAGTTAGGTCTCTTAACTCAGTCCCCACAAAAGTGAGAATAATCGGCAAAGGGTCGGCAATGCCCGTGGTTTCTATCACCAAATAATCAATTTTTTCTTGCCGTTCTAGGATGCGGTAAACAGCATCCACTAAGCCATCATTAATCGTGCAGCAGATACAGCCATTGCTCAACTCCACCATATCCTGATCCAGGGAAACCAAAAGCTGGGAATCAATATTAATATCCCCAAACTCATTGACGAGAACCGCCACTTTTAAATCCTGCTTATTCTTGAGGATTTGATTGAGCAGGGTAGTTTTACCACTGCCCAAAAAGCCCGTAATAATCGTCACGGGCATTCCTCGTTTGGGTAAATCTAACTCAGGGATTGGGCTGGGTGTTGTTTTCATGGGTTTAATTGGGGTGAAAATTGATAGGAAAGGTAACTCAGGACTTAGCGCCACAGACAAAACGCAAATAAGACGCTTTAATTTTCGGGAATCACATACAGGCTGGCCTTATTTTTCAGGGTTTGAAAAATATTGTAAAATCCGTTAGCCCGAGAAGGGGTTAGATTCACGTTTAAACCTGTGTCTTGAATGAATTCGGGAGATAATCTGATAATGGTTTCGGGAGAAAGCCCGCTTAACCCTTCAATCAACAAGCCCAGTAAGCCTTTGACGATTTGAGCATCAGAATCTCCCTGGAAAAATACCATTCCATCCTCTAGGATTGCCGTAACATAGACTTGGGAAACACAGCCGGGAACTTTGTTCTCTGGAACTTTTCCCGCTTCGGGAAAAGGCGGAAGCCGTTTGGCATACCATAAAAGCTGTTCATATCGCTTTTTAACGGCAGAATGTTGCTGAAAACGTTGGACAATTCGAGCAAGTTTTTCGGGTAAGGGATCTGTCATCACCGTGATTTTCTTGGAATTAAGAGACAGTCAAAGTCGAGAAATCCCTGGAGTTAACTAGGGACTAAATCCTTTTCCAGCAGTGGATTTGAACCAGATGATTAACTCGCCGCTTACACCGGCTGCGGCGATCGCCTTGCCTTGAGGATGTAATGCTAGGGTGGAAAATCCATCCGGTGCACCCTCTAGGAGTTGCCAGACTTGTTCGGCATCGCGCCAGATATAAAGTTGACCATCTTCCGCAGCAGAGGCGAGGTGAAAGGTATTGGGTTGAAAGCCGATCGCCTGAACAAGTGCGGAATGTCCCTCTAATTCCCAGGCATCCCATCCCGCATTCGGTCCGAACTGTTTTTCCCAGACGGCAATGGATTCGGCATGGCAAGCTGCTAATAATGGCGTCCCTAACACCGTCGGGCGATCGCACCAAGCCAGTTGTCTCACTTTGCCATAAAACCCGCGCATCACCCAGGGATGGGGATTTTTGATATCCACCACCACTAAGCTACTATCCATGTTTCCTGCCGCCAAATACTGACCCTCTGGGGACCAGGCGACTGCTACGGATACTGAAGGAATCTCTAAACAATACGGGTCCTCTTGCCAATCCCTAGCATCCCAAATTTTCACCCCTTGGTTTCCCGCAACTGCCAGATATTCACCCGAGGGATGCCATGCCAAGGCTAACACACTAGATTGGTCAAAATCCAAGGTTATTACTGTTTCTTTGGTCTCCAAATCCCACAGGCAAACTTGTTTCTCCGGGCTATAAGCTAACAAATTTTCCGTCGGACTCCAGGCCAGTTTATCAATCCAAGCCCGTTCGCTTTTTAAAGTCGCAATCACCTCCGCTTTTTGTCCGGACAACTGCCAAATTTTCACCGCACCGGCTGACCCACTGGCCGCTAAAAATTGACTGTCCGACGAGAACGATAGAACATCAATAGACTCTTCTGAATCCGGTTCCAAATAGTGGAGTTTTTCTGCGGCTTTATCCTGCCACAGCACCACCTCCCCGGCTGCGGAAGCGGCTGCTAAGGTGCTGCCATCCGCAGACCACTGGAGAGATGTCACATAATCCGCAAGCATTCCCTGCCAGTGTTTTTGCCAGGGGAGAACAGCTTTACCCAATTTTTTTCTGCCCGATTCTCCTAGACCAAACACCGTTTAAACCCCGCTTTTAACTCTGCTTCATTGAGATTGCGCCCAATAAACACTAGCTCATTTTTGGGAGTTTCTGTGGATTTCCAGGGGCGGTCCCGATTGCCATCAAATAACATATGAACCCCCTGAAACACAAACCGATTGCTTTCCCCAGCAATGTTGAGAATTCCCTTCATTCTAAAGATATCGGTTCCTTGGGTTCGCAACAGTTCCCCGAGCCATTCATTCACCTTGTCGTTATCTACAGCACCCGGTTCTACTAAGGCGATCGAGGTCACGGTTTCATCATGCTCGTGAGCATCTTCGGTTAAGAAATTGGGGTCAATTTCCATCGCTCGACTTAAGTCAAAGGCTCTCACACCGAGCAGTGCATCCATTTCCACGGCTGCATCCTGGGTGCGGTGAATCTTGGCGATCGCATTCATTCCCCGAATCCGCTTTTCTAGCTCATCTAACTCCGCCTCACTCACTAAGTCTATCTTGTTCAGCAAAATCACATCAGCAAAGGCAATTTGCTCCTGCGCCTCACTTGCTTCCCAATGCTGCAAAATATGCTTGGCATCCACCACCGTCACCACCGCATCTAGCAATAACTTCGACTGGATATCCTCATCCACAAAGAACGTCTGAATCACCGGCGCGGGGTCTGCCAGTCCCGTGGTTTCGATCGCAATATGGTCGAATTTATTGCGCCGCTTCATCAAATTGCCAATAATCCGAATCAAATCTCCCCTCACTGTACAACAGATACAGCCGTTATTCATCTCAAAGATTTCTTCATCGGCGTCGATAACCAACTGGTTATCAATTCCCACCTCTCCGAACTCGTTGACAATCACAGCGACTTTTTTGCCATGTTCTTCGGTCAAAATCCGGTTGAGTAGAGTCGTTTTGCCACTCCCCAAGTACCCGGTTAGCACCGTCACTGGGACTCTATCCTGTTCCGTTGCAGCTACCATTGCAGATTTCCCCTAGATTTACAATAATAATCATTCTCATTTTAGGGGGAACTGAGACAAATGACAAGGTTCTCCTCCCTGTCATTTGTCGGAACCGATCCCAAATCCCTGTTAACCCGCCTGCAATATCTCAGCGACTTGTTTCGCGAAATAGGTCAAAATCAAATCAGCACCGGCTCGTTTCATGCTCACCAAGGTTTCCAGCATCACCGATTTCTCATCAATCCAACCTTGTTGTGCCGCTGCTTTAATCATGGCATATTCCCCACTGACATTGTAGGCGACTACAGGTAAATGAGTGGCCGATTTGACTTGACAAATAATGTCTAAATAAGCCAAAGCTGGTTTAACCATCACCATATCCGCCCCTTCTGCAATATCGAGTTTGACTTCTTTCAATGCCTCCCGACTATTAGCTGCATCCATTTGATAGGTTTTCTTATCTCCAAATTTAGGAGCAGAATCCAAAGCATCGCGAAAAGGACCGTAATAAGCTGAGGCATATTTAGCAGAATAGGCGAGAATTCCCACATAAAAATATCCTGCCGCATCTAACCCTTGGCGAATTGCACCAATTCGTCCATCCATCATATCTGAAGGCGCGACCAAATCGGCCCCGGCTTCCGCTTGGGAGAGGGCTTGTTTGACCAAGACTTCTACCGTGGGGTCATTGAGAATTTTACCTTGGTCATCCACAATTCCATCATGGCCGTAAATGGAATAAGGGTCAAGGGCAACATCGGTAATTACCAACATTTCGGGAACTGCTTTTTTGATGGCTTTGATTGTGCGCTGAACCAGTCCATCGGGATTGTAACTTTCCGTGCCTGTGGCATCTTTTTTGCTTTCAGGAACCACGGGAAACAGGGCGATCGCATTGATTCCCAGACTCCAGACTTCCGCCACTTCTTTTAATAACAAATCCAGGGAATAGCGGAAGCAGTCCGGCATAGAAGGAATTTCGATTTTCTGCCCTTCTCCTTCCATGACGAATAGGGGATAAATCAGATCATTGACCGTAATCTGGTTTTCTCGAACCATCCGGCGTAAAGCTGCAGTACGACGCAGACGACGGGGACGAACTGCCATTGAGCTTTCTTGTCCCTGAATTGTTTCCCCTTCTAAAGGGTCAAATTTTCCTAAGTTTTCAACAACATTCATTACCATTTTTTGACTCCAATTAAAACATGATTTTCTGGGAATTCCTCGTGACGCGGCAGAGCCGCCTCACGAGGAAAATCATTGAGAAAATGGGTTGCATTGACCGCCTAAGCCCGTGACAATAATGCAGGTATTTGAGGTCATCATCTGCACATAAGTCCCGGTGTTACTGCCTCTTGGACCGAGCCCATCAGCCATCAGCGCCTGGGGGGAAATCTGAACATTCGCTTCTCGGGCTAAATTATTCATTACCCGGTCATTGGAGGTGACTTCAACAAAAACAGTTGGCACTCCCTCGGTACGAATTAATTGGACTAATTCTCGAAATCGAGCCGCATTGGGTTGTTCGCTGGTACTGACTCCCATGAGAGCTTCAGCGACCCTAAAGTTATAAGCTTGAGCATAGTAACCCAGGGCATCGTGAGTGGTGACTAAGACCCTTTTGTTTGAGGGAATCGTGGCAACTTGGGCCTGAATCCAGGTATGAAGTTGTTCTAATTCTGCACGAAGATTGTTGATATTTTGGCGGTAAAAGTCGGCACTTCCTGGGTCGATTTGCTTGAGAGAATTGCCGATCGCCTCCGCCATGCGAATCCCATTACGAACATCATGCCAAACATGAGGGTCGGCAACCTCATGGTCCCCATGACTGTGCCCGTGATCGCGATCATCTTCCCCGAGGAGGGGATTCGGAACGGCTATCTCGTGAATGGCGATTTTAGGTGCAGAATTGCGAGTATTTTGGACTAATTGGACGATCGCCGGTTCAAAGTCATACCCTCCATATAAGATGAGTTGGGCAGTCTCAATGGCTCGCAGGTCCTGGGGTCTCGGTTGATAGGTGTGAGGGTCTTGACCTCCCTCAATCAAGCAAGTGAGGGCGATGCGATCGCGGGCGATTTGTTCGGCCAAGTCGCACAACACGCTATAACTGGCTACCACTCTGGGCTTTTCCTGGGCTTGGGTGAGAGGATTGACCGATAAGGCGATCGCCCATCCTGTTAATCCCAGGATTGCAGTAGTCAGGGTTGTACTGCACAGGCGTTGAATTTTTCCGTTGATGCGATTGAACATGGTCTTTAATGGGGTTGATGACAAGAACGACACATCGGAACGACTGAAGTCGTTACTACGAACGGGGGAGTACGACTGAAGTCGTTACTACGAACAATTGGAACGACCAGGGACTCGGGACTTATACCAAATCCGGTTGGTAAAAGTAGGTTTTCGCTTTTAGCCCGCGCAGGCGGGCTTTGTCCGTGTAGCCCCAGGCTTTAGCCTGCGGGGTTTTCATAGACCTTTAACAACCGGATTCCGTATTAGGAGCAATCGGGGTTTGCTGTCTAGTGTACTATAATAATAATCATTCTCATTTTTATTTTGGCAACTCAGTGATGCTCGAAGTTGAAAATTTGGCCGTCAGCTACCGGAATATCAGGGTTTTAGAGGGGGTGAGTTTTGCGATCGCCCCGGGTCAGTTGGTGGGGTTGATGGGGCCTAATGGGGCCGGAAAAAGTACCCTGATTAAGGCGATGTTGGGCTTGATTCCCGCTGAGAGTGGGCGGGTGCAGTTGCGATCGCAACCCCTGAGAAAGCAATTGTCCCGAGTCGCTTATATTCCCCAAAGGAGCCAAATTGACTGGCATTATCCAATTTCGGTGTGGAATGTGGTGATGATGGGGCGCACGGCCCAAACCGGCTGGTTTCGGGACCCTTCCCGGCAGTCGCGAGTCATTGTCCAATCAGCGCTTGAGCGGGTAGGATTATCCGATTATCACCAGACTCAAATCGGCGAACTTTCCGGGGGACAGCAACAGCGAGTATTTTTAGCCCGTGCCTTGGCGCAAGAAGCGGATTTACTGTTATTTGATGAACCTTTTACCGGCGTTGATCAGCCCACAGAAGAGATTATGTTTACGGTATTTTCCGAGCAGAAAGCTCAAGGTAAAACCTTGCTGGCGATTGGTCATGACTTAGGGAAATCTGTGGGAAACTATGACCAAATCATTTTATTAAATAAGCAAATTGTGGCCCAAGGCGCGCCTCAAGAGGTTTTAACCCAAAGCAATCTCCACCAAGCCTATCAAACTCCCTTAGCATTCGTATCGGCGTGAGGAACTGTTGTGATTAATTGGCTCATCGAACCCCTAAGTTTTGAGTTTATGCGAAATGCCCTGATGATTGGCATTTTGCTAGGAATTCTGAGTGCCGTGGTGGGGTCTTTTTTAATTGTTCAGCAGATGGGAATGATGGGGGATGTAATTGCCCATTCTGTCGTTCCCGGTTTATCCATTGCCTTTTTTTTGGGACTCGATTTATCCATTGGGGCGTTTATTGCCGGAACCCTGAGTGCTTTAGGGGTGGGCTGGATTTGCTCTCAATCCCGAGTCAATGCCGATGCTGCAATGGCTTTAGTGATGTCGGGATTTTTAGCATTAGGGGTTTCATTAATTGAAGGGTTAGGCACGAAACAGCTTGACCTTCATCATATTTTGTTCGGAAATATTTTAGGGGTGGCTCCGGGGGATTTATGGCATACTTTGGCGATTACTCTGACTGTTTTAGTGTTTACGAAATTATTTTATAAGGAGTTGCTCTTTTACACTTTTGACCCCTGGGGAGCAAAGGCGAGTGGATTGCCAGTGAATTGGATTTATTTTGGGTTAATTGCTGCAATTGCTTTGACAGCGATCGCCACCATGCAGGCGGTGGGGGTGCTGTTAGTTATGGCCCTCTCTATTGGTCCCAGTTTAACGGTTTATCTGTTCGGAAAAGAGTTACATGAAATGATGATTGGCGGGGCCGTAATTGGGTCTATTTCTTGTATGTTGGGGATGTATGCCAGCTATTACTGGAATGTGCCTTCGGGTCCGGCGATCGCCTTAGTGGTGGTGCTCTTATTTTTGTTGGCGTTTTTGTTTAGTCCCAAGAGTGGCATTTTGACCCAACCCCATTTTGCTGCTTCGGTGCTCAACCTCAAGCAAAAATTGCGGCGATCGCACCCGTCTTCTCGGTCTAAATTATAATGAGAATGATTCTGATTATAATTTTCAACTGATGAATACCGGGACCGGATCCAGACTTGAGAAAATTGACATTGCGATCGTGGGCGCGGGACCCCATGCCCTCACCTTGGCGACTCATTTGCTGCAAAAACGCAAGGAAATGCGGGGTAAATTTGTGGTGTTTGACCCCAGTGGGCGCTGGTTAAATCAGTGGTCCCAGCAATTTGCCGCCCAGGAGATTCCCCATTTGCGGAGTCCCGCAGTGCATCATCCGGACCCAGACCCCTATAGTTTGCGACGGTTTGCCCAAAATCGGTCCGAGGAGTTATTCCCCCCTTACGATTTGCCGGGGACGAAACTGTTTGAGGAGTTTTGCCAAGAGACGATCGCCCGGTGGCACCTTGAAAATGCGGTGATTCCGGCGAAAGTGACGGGAATAGAACCGTTATCGGGTTCCCGGGGATTTCGGTTAGAGAGACAGGGGGACTCTCCAGTGATGGCGCGACGAGTGGTGATGGCAACTGGAGGGGGTAGGCCCTTTATTCCGGACTGGGTGCAACAGATTGAGACGGACTACCCCGGCGATCGCCTCTGTCATTCCCAGTCTGTGGATTTACGGCAGTTGCAGTTAACGGGCGATCGCATCTTAATTATTGGTGGCGGGTTAACCAGTGGACATCTGGCAACTGGGGCCATATCCCGGGGGGCCAAGGTTACCTTGATGATCAAGCGGCGACTCCAAGAAAAATTGTTTGATGCCGAACCCGGTTGGTTGGGTCCTAAATATTTGAAGGGATTTACGGCAGAATCAGACTGGGGTCGGCGTTGGCAGTTGATCCAACAGGGGCGGAATGGGGGGTCAATGACTCCGGAGGTGGGGACGCGCTTGCGCCGAGAAAGTCGCAATGGCAACTTGACGATTCAGGAGGAATGTCAGGTGGTGCGGGCGGTTTGGAACTCGGGAGAATGGCAGATTGTTTGCAATGATGGGACAAATTATACCTGCGATCGCATTTGGTTGGCGACGGGGACAAAGGTCGATGTAAGGACTGAGCCATTATTTGATAAACTACTGATAGCACATCCGGTTCCGATTGTCAAGGGGTTGCCGGTCCTGGATGAGCATTTACGCTGGCCCGGTTGTGAATTGTTTATTATGGGCGCTTTGGCGGCGTTGCAGGTGGGTCCGGTGGCGCGGAATTTATCCGGGGCGAGAATGGCGAGCGATCGCATCCAACCGGCGTTAACCAAGGCCAGTGTGAGCAAATCGTTTCCCGCTTTGCGTTATGCCTGAAGGCGCTTGACATAGATGCGATCGCACCTAGCCGTTTCCACGCCGGTTGCCGGTTGATAGCCGTTGCGTTCATAAAGTTGCACTGCTTCCGTGAGCACGCTGGCGGTTTCTATCCAGATTTCCGAGAAATTGCCCTGGGCGATCGCATCTTCGAGTTGTTTGAGGATAAATCTTCCTAAACCTTGACCTCGCACCTCCGGTAACAGGTACATTTTGCGAATTTCTACGCCATTGTTGCCGCGTGGGACGGGATAATATCCGGCGGTCCCCACAATTTTATCAGATTGTGCTATAATCCAAAACTCACCGCCAGTATCGTGATAGGCTGTTTCAACTTCTAAAACATCGCGATCGGCCTCCAGTGGGTCCCAACCTAGGCCATATTCTGCTAAAACGGACTCAATAACTGCTGCTGCAGCGGTGCGATCGCCCGGTTGCCAGGACCGAATTTGAAATTTTTTATATTGTTTGTTCATGGGATTGAGCCTGTTTATTGTTAACCCTTGGCCCATTTTATCTTAATTTGTATAAAACAATCTGCCCAGGCCCCTCCTATCTTAACGGGTTTATCCTCACCCTCTATCGATTTCTATTTGAAAAATCCTCATTCCATTTACCTTTAAGGTTTCTTTCGTCCATAAATCTCCGTATCCCCTTCCCTCACCCCCTCAGTATAAATACTGATTTTTTAAAAAAAAATATCCGTAATTCAACCCTTGGCACTTTTGTGAAACCCACGTTATTGTATAAGCACAATCAGAATGGGTTTTCTGAGCAAAGTGGGGCGATCGGGAGCTAAAATTTCAAAAAATACTGGGGGTTTTCAAGCGTGATCTGATTAAAAAGTTAACTCTCAAGTTAGAACCTTAAAACCCTGTGTTCCCATGTCGAAAAAGAACATAAAAAATCCCCTGCTGCACTTTAGGGAGATTAGCGGTGAACCAACTCATTAGACATCTCTACCTGATGGTAGATGCCAAGATGGAAGGTTTAATGGATAGATATCCAATGACGCAGAACCGAAAGCGAGCTACAATGCCCAGCATCAGGATCCGCGAAAAATAGAGGGCTTCCTTAAGGGCAGAGGAAAGCTAGAGTAGGAAAAAGATTTTTCTTTAGATTGTGAACTAAATTCCCAGGGAAATAGATCAAAAGAATAATTAAGAGTCCAATCTTTTATAAAATTAGATAGCTAGAGGGAACTCGGATGAAAGGAAGCACTCAACTTTTTAAAATTAATCTCAGGCGGCTTTTGGTTAAGTCAGAGGTTAGAGAGATTTTGGTCCCACTTTTGAGCGCGATTCAGTGTCAAGGCTGCACGATATGGGATGGAGAAGGACAGCTCCTCCTAGGCCCCCCCACCGAGGAGTCCGCAGAAAGCTATCCGATTGAGCTATCTGGGGAAGTCTTGGGGTGGGTCCGAGGAGGGGAGCAAGCCAAATCTGTGGGGAATCTACTGGCCTATTTGGCTAAAAAAGAGCAAGAGAAGAAGCAACTGGCTCATGAAGCGTTAGATAAATATCGAGAAATTACCCTGCTGTACAATATTTCTCAAAAATTAACCGCCTGCTTGGATGTCAAGGAAGTGGCTAAAGTCGTGCTGGATGAAGCCCAGAGGCTGATTAAGTCCAGCAGGGGATCGATCCGATTGCTCAATGGGAGTACCGGAGAACTTGAAACTTTAGCGCAGTTTGGACAAGAGGGAGAGGAACCGGCCAAACTCAAGGTGGGAGAGGGGATTGTTGGTCAAGTGATTGCCTCGGGAGTGGGAGAAATTGTCAACCAAGTCAGGAGCGACCCTAGAAAAGCTGCGGATGAAATTCCGGTAAAATCTCTGATTGCGGTGCCCCTGAAGACGAACGATCGCGTCATTGGTGCGATTTCAGTCAGTGACGTGGAAGCTGACAGTTATGCGGCGCTTGATTTGAAATTGTTAACCATGCTGGCGTCTCAAGCTGCCTGTGCCCTAGAAAATGCCATCCTCCACGAATCGCAGTTAGAAGAAAGTCGCCGGGAGGCATTATTGTTCCGGTTAGCGAGTCAGATTCGCTATTCCCTAGATTTGGATACGATTTTAGAGGCGGCAGTGAGCGAGATCCGCAGTCTTTTGGATATCGATCGCTGCTTTTTTATGTGGTATCGCCCCCATGCCGCCCTTCCCGCCTGGGAAGTGGTGAAAGAAGCCCGCACAGAGAAATGTGCGAGTTTGTTAGGGTACTATTGTGCTGACGATATTGGGTCTTTTGGGGGACAGTTGATTGACCGAGAAACGGTGAGAGTGGATCGGGTGGAGAATGCTAGAGATTATAAAATGCGCGAGTTTTGTGTGCAGGGAGGATTGAAGTCGATTGTGGCGTTACCGATCCAGACGCGATCGGGGGAAATCGGAGCGATCGCCGCTGGAAGTTGCGGGAACACTCGACCTTGGAGCGATCGCGAGGTGGAACTGTTGGAGGCGGTGGCGAATCAACTGGCGATCGCGATCGAACACGCTGAAATGTATGAAACCAGTCAGACTGTGGCCCAAGAAGCTCAAGCCCAAGCCCAACAACTCCAATACACCCTGGAAGAACTGCAACAGACTCAAACCCAACTGATTCAAAGTGAAAAAATGTCTGGTCTTGGGCAGATGGTCGCCGGGATTGCTCATGAAGTGAATAACCCCGTTAACTTTATTCATGGTAACCTGGAATATGTTCACGAATATAGCAACGCATTGCTCAGTCTGATTGATTTATATCAGGAGCATTACCCGGAGCCTGCTGCGCCGATTCTCGAACGAAGCGAAGCGATCGAACTCGACTTTATCCGGTCAGATTTTCCAAGTTTGCTCTCTTCCATGCTTCTGGGAACGGAACGGATTCACGAAATTGTCCAGAGTCTGCGAAATTTTTCTCGACTCGATGAAGCGCATAAGAAACCTGTGAATATTCATGAAGGGATTGACAGTACCCTATTGATTTTACAACATCGCTTAAAGTCTCCCTCAGCAGGATTTCCCATCGAAATTGTCAAAGAATATCAGGATCTCCCCCAGATAGAATGCTATGCCTCTTCCCTGAATCAAGTGTTTATGAATATCCTGAGTAATGCGATTGATGCATTGGAAGAAAGGCCGGACAAAGGGGGGAAAATAGAGATTAGGACCGAATTGATCACGGGAGACTGGAAACGGGCGATCGCTCACCGGGGCCTAGAAAAGCCAAATCGGGAGCAAGTCAGGGATTTATCTCTTGGCGATCGCTACTCTGGTTTCAAATCCTGCGGTTGCATCACCCCCCACCCCTCCGAGGTTTGTGCGGCGATCCCGGGAACAATCCTGCATCCCTCCTTTGTGATCATTCGGATTCGCGATAATGGGTACGGCATCCCAGAAAACTTGCAAAAGCAACTCTTTGACCCCTTCTTTACCACCAAACCTGTGGGTAAAGGGACTGGACTGGGATTATCGATTAGTTATCAGATCGTCGTCGAAAAGCATGGGGGACAGCTACTCTGTTTCTCCGAACCCGCAGAAGGCACAGAATTCGCCATCATCATTCCCCTCAAACAACCCGTCGAAGTCCAAACAGAGGAAGTTTTAAACTGTCTGCCGAGTTGGGTGCTCAGTTCATAGCGTTGTAGATTGGGGTTGAGGGGCTAAGTTTTCACTGGTGTTGTTTGATGCCGGAACAAATATGGACCCTCTTCCCCCAGGGGTTCTGTTTCAGATCGCGTTTGTAAGTGTGTGAGGAGTTCGGGCGAACGGCGATCCGGGTCAGAAACCGTTGCTCGCTTTGAGGGTTTTAGCACTGCGAGTGGGGAGAAAATCACTAGGCTGGGCGCGAAGATTCTGATAGAGTTCGAGGACCTGCTGAGTATAGTGACGAAACTCACCGCGATCGTACAAATTCGCATCACCGGACACCCACCAAGCTGCCGCACGACGCACGGCAATGTTTTCATCGTCGCCACTCAGGGGATACTCATTGCGCAACACATCCTCCATCACACAGACTAAAATATATTGCGCCTTCGTCCGATCCAAATTAAATTCTTCCGGAGTTAATTCCTCTCCAATACAGAGCCTTGACCACCTTCTAATATTTGCCGGTTTGATATTCCAGGCACTCTCAAGTCCATCATCCCTCCTTGATGAATTGGACGTAACCAAGCGCAGTGCTTCCACCAGCGCCACCACTTGGGACTCGGAAATTTGTCCCCATACTGGAAATGCCCATAATACAAAGCTGGCTACCAGTCCACCCAGCAAAATCCGCATAATTCTCCTCTAATAGTCCGCCCATTGATTTTGACTTATACTGGGCCAACTGTCCATCTTTATTTTAAAAATTATAAGAAGGGAACAATAGAAAAACTTTGGTGTCTTTAATTGTTTCATCGGCTGCCATCTGACCCGCATCAAATCTACCCTTAGAGGTGCGGTCGAACATCACTTTTTGTTCAAGTTAAGCGGTTTTAAAACTCTAGTTAATCTCTCAGTGGCCCACCCATAAAAAGGCCACGGGCGTTGTTAAGCGCTTAGGAGAGATTTCTGTAGCCAAATCTATTCAGATTTTAGAGATTTTGAGCACAAGTTAGGTGGATTGGACGAGGGTTTCACTTCCCCCTTCACCCCCCAGGCTGAATGAAGCCCTCATCCCCGGCGAAATTCATACACCTCTTGAATCACGCGCACCCAGCCCTGAGCTAAGGATTCCCAAATGCGATCGCCCTTCTGTTTCGTCGCTGCCGTCCCATCCCCTACCACCCCACTGTTACTAATTTGCTCGGTTAACCAGGCAAAAGTTAATGGCCCTTTGGTTCCTAACAAACTCCCTTCCGGACGTTCCGGAGGATATTCCTCTACGGCCTTTTCCATCTTCACCCAGTCCGGTAAAACTGCTAACATTAAGCTCGTTTCTGCATCCCCAGCGTGCATTGCCAGTCTGCGCTCTTTTTCGGAAATGAGCGCTTTACTCTCATTGGAAACCCGCCAAGTAAATAGGGGAAATACCATCAAATCTGGATACTTTACCGTTAAATCCTGAGCTGCAATTTCCACCACTTGCGGTTGACCCCCATGAGAATTCATGAAGATTAATTTTCTAAATCCTGCCCGATAAAGGCTCTCCCCAATCTCCATTAATGTAGCCAGAAGGGTCTGAATACTTAAGCTAATCGTCCCGGGAAAATTCCCATGTTCATTAGATTTTCCATAATATAAGGGCGGCAAAGCATAGGCCGGAATTTCAGGACTCAATTGTTCCAAGGCTTTGCCTAAAACCGCCATACTAATCGCACTATCAACAATCACAGGCAAATGAGGGCCATGTTGTTCGATCGCCCCCAAGGGTTGAATCACCACAACATTCCCTTTATCCGGCATCGCCGCAATATCCGTCCAACTTAGATAGGCAAAAAAACGCTCAGGGGGGATGAAACTGTGCATGGGGAGATGGGGTCCATGTTTGTAGTAACGACTTCAGTCGTTGCTCTCGTGTGATGGCGTAAGCTATCACACGAGCAATCCGAGGGTCTAGCGCCAAGTTCGGAACTGGAGGACGAGCGTAAGCTGAGGGCGTGACTTGGCCGTAGGCCAAGTCACGCGGTAACGACTGAAGTCGTTACTACAAACAAAAGAGGAGAACGGCTGAAGTCTGGATGTTGAACATCTCCCCCATCCTCCCCATCCTCCCCATCATTCTTCCTCCTTCCCAATCAACCGTCCCCGATGGGATGTTGCGCGCAAGAAGGAGAGTAATTCTCGATTGACCAGATGGGGGACTTCCTGCTGGATCCAATGACCGCAGTGGGGAACCAACTTGAGTTGAAACGGCGCTTTAATTAAGCGATCGAATCCATCGGTTAACTTATTGCTCAAAAAAGAATCTTCTTCCCCCCACAATATGAGGGTGGGTGACGTAACATAATGAGGCGATCGCCCCAAATTCTGTACCCAATTCAAGGGAGACATCAGTTGTCGATAATAATTAATCGCCGAAGAGAGCACTCCCGGTTTTTCCAATGCTTCCTGATAAATCTTCGTCAGTTCCGAGGTAAAGGCTCCTTTGCGGATCGCTTGTTCCTGAAACACTTTTTTGACAAAATCCTTTAAGTTCTGCTGAATCAGCCACTCCGGGACTCCTGGAACCTGAAACGCCAGGACATACCAACTGCGGCGGAGTTGATCCACATTGCTTCCCATCGCCTGTAACCACTGTTGAGGGTGGGGTGCATTCAAAATTGCCAAGCGATCCAGGCAATTGGGAAAGCGTTCGGCGAGGTGCCAGGCGATCGCCCCTCCCCAATCATGGCCCACAATATGGGCCTTGACATATCCTAAACTTTCAATTAAACCTTTGATATCTGCACTTAACGTATCCAGATCGTAGCCACTGTCTGGTTTATCCGAATCGTTATAGCCGCGCAGGTCCGGGACGACTACTTTAAAATATCGAGAAAGCGCCGGGATTTGATAGCGCCAGGAATACCAAAATTCCGGAAATCCGTGCAACAGGAGAACGAGTTCCCCTTGTCCTTGGGACACGCAGTGCAGGCGGATCCGGTTCGTTTCAATATAATGATGTTCCCAAGTAGCTTCTAGGGCGGTCATATTTTTTTTACAAACGGGCTGTGTGGATCGCGAAACGCCAAGTTAAGCCAGATGAACTCCAGGAGCGCTCGTTACCGTGGCGTTTGTCGTTCCGTTGTTATTTCAGCGTAACATTTTTCCGCCCCAAAAAAATTAGCCCGCTCTCTTATCGTAAACCCGATGTTCTCCTGATCGACCCCCAGGAGATTGAGATATCGGGTTCCCTTCAAGGGCGAGCCTCAAACCCGTGTTGCTACACGAGCTGCTCATTTACGTCTTCCACTGCCCGATCGGGCTGATCTGGAATGGCTTTCATTTGACATTTGACCAGGTTGGCGAGTTCCTGAAGCTGGGCGATCGCTTCTGCGCCCTCTAATTTCATTAATTCGCGATCGTCGCGCATTTCTGTCCAGGTAATCCCATAGTCCGACACCAAAAACCGAATCAAGTGATCTTCACCTAGGCTCACCATAAAGGAGGCGCTATTCATTTGCCCCCCGCAGGTATAGCAAGATGCCAGGTAACCCCGACGCTCTAGCACGATCGCTAGGGCTTGTAGGTTCATCACGAGATCCTTGACAAATTGTCGGTGCTGTTCGGCGAGTCTGATAAACACTTACTTTCTCCTATCACCACACCACAGTTTAGAACTTTTTAATGTTTTTTTTAGATTTGACCTCCTCCTGGAGTCGATATAATATCTAGGGCTTCACCTGTCCAATGGTAATTCAATTGTAAACGGCCAATGGGAGGGATGCCACTAAGTTAACGTGATTCATCCGTCAGAGGAGGTATCCGTTACAACACTTAAGCCTTGGATAAGTCATAGATTCAGGGAAATTCCGGGGGTTTCCGGAGTCCTTTTGCTGGCCTAAATTGATCCCCAATTCCCTCAACCGTATAGAGGCTGGCTTGCCTACGGCGATCGCCTATAAGAATAGGAAATTCTTATCAGAGTGATTAGAAAATTGTTTGAGAGATTCTCAATCCTCGGATTGTCTAAGCGGGGTAAGGACCCCGTTAGCCTCCATACCAGTCGGCATCCCGGGATGCCGACTGGTAATGAGATTCAGCGTTACATCGCCCCTGAATTAGGTTGAAAAGGCCAATTTAGTTCACTTCCCACCAACCAATCGCAGGGCCAATGAAGCGAACGGTTAACCAAGTCACAATCAAAAAACCAATGCCGATCCAACTTCCTTGGACGGTCCACTTCACAAACTGTTCTGATTGACTTTTAGTAATCGGCAACCAGGGCACGATTCTTGGCTCTTTGCCATACTGATCTCCGAGCCTTGACTTGCGACGTTTTGCTTCACCCATAGTAAAGAGAGTAGAAATGCTAAAATTTTAATTGAGCTAACGGATCCAGTGGGAAATCCCCTTTCCTGACGCAAAGCATCCCGGTGAGGTCGATGATTTCATTCCCCGTTGCCATCGCAAAGAACTGGCCCGTTGCGAGTCTTCGTGCCGAGGACGATGACGGTCTGATAGCAACCCTCTGAATATTAACTTGAATTGATAGTCGGTTGCTCACTTTTGTTGCCAAACTTTACTTAGGGAACTCCAAAAAATAAAATCTCCAAAACGTTCGTTCGTAGATCAACGGAGTAGCGCGATCAATGTAGGGGCGCAATGCTTGCGCCCCAGGGGCGCAAGCATTGC
>NZ_JAMXOT010000474.1 GCF_024220515.1 Oscillatoria sp. HE19RPO | reverse complement strand
GAACTCCAAAAAATAAAATACCCAAAAAACCCGCAGGCTTAAGCCTGGGGCTACACGGACAAAGCCCGCCTGCGCGGCGTCATACAGTTAGGTGCTTAACCATCGGGATTTGGAGGATTTATTTGTTGGAACACCCTAAGCGGAGCTATCCCGTAAGGAATCGCCTCTCATGAGTGCGTGACGTGGCGGTAAGCGGAGCTATCCCGCAGGGAATCAAGCATCAAGAGGACCCCACCCTAACCCTCCCCTTGCCAAGGGGAGGGGACTGGAGGCGTACTTAAATTTGAGGCAAATCATGATGAGCGTAAAAAACCTACTCTGGCAAGATGGGGATATCGTTGATGCTGTATCCTCTTGGGTGCAAATCAGGGGAGATTTTCTCTGGGGACGGATCAAGGTAGAATAAAAACTTGCTTTATTTTAGTTTTGAGCGTCGAAAAGAAGCTACCTATGATTAACGAAGTGTTCATGCCTGCTCTGAGTTCCACGATGACCGAAGGCAAAATTGTCTCTTGGGAAAAAGCGCCGGGGGACAAAGTGGAGAAGGGCGAAACGGTGGTGGTGGTGGAGTCTGACAAAGCAGACATGGACGTAGAGTCCTTCTATGAAGGTTATCTCGCTACGATCCTCGTCCAAGCGGGAGAAGCGGCCCCTGTTGGTGCGGCGATCGCCTTGTTAGCTGAAACGGAAGCCGAAATCGAACAGGCGAAGCAGCAAGGGGCGAAACTCAGCAATCAATCGGCTCAACCGGCAGCCGCTCCCCAGTCTACCCCTTCCCCGGCACCGGAACCAGCAATGGCTACGGCTGGAGCCCCCGCTAGTCGTCAAAATGGCCGCACGGTTGCCTCTCCTCGGGCCAAAAAATTGGCGAAGGAATACAAAGTGGACTTGGCAACCCTCTCCGGCAGTGGTCCTTTTGGGCGGATTGTGGCGGAAGATGTAGAAGCGGCAGCAGGTAAGGCCCCAGCAGCGGCTGCCACCCCACCCCAACCGACGGTGGCAGCACCCCCCAGAATTCCCACCCAGGCGGTCCCAGCGGCCCCCGCAGCCTCGGGAGATGTGGTCCCCTTCAATACCCTGCAAAATGCGGTCGTCCGGAATATGGTGGCATCATTACAGGTGCCGATTTTCCATGTTGGCTATACGATTACCACGGATCAGTTAGACAAGCTCTACAAACAGATTAAGTCCAAAGGGGTGACCATGACTGCCCTACTGGCAAAAGCCGTGGCCCTCACGTTACAGAAACATCCTTTACTCAATGCCAGTTGTGTGGATGGAGGGATTCAACATCATGGCAATATCAATATTGCTGTGGCGGTGGCAATGGGAGATGGCGGTTTAATTACGCCGGTTCTGCAAAATGCCGACCAAATGGATATTTATTCCCTGTCTCGCACTTGGAAGGATTTGGTGGAACGCGCCCGAGTCAAACAGTTGCAACCGGCGGAGTATAATAGCGGGACTTTTACCCTGTCCAATTTGGGAATGTATGGGGTTGATAGTTTTGATGCGATTCTGCCTCCGGGTCAGGGTTCGATTCTCGCTATTGGTGGGGCGAAAAATCAAGTGGTGGCCACAGATGATGGCATGATGGGGGTTCGGCGACAAATGCGGGTGAATATTACCTGTGACCACCGGATTATCTATGGTGCTGATGCAGCGGCATTCTTGCAAGATTTAGCGAAGTTGATTGAAAGCAATACTCAGTCTCTCACGATGTAGGGATTAGGGGGAAAGAGACCTAACCCCCCCCGCCCCCTTCCCTGGGAGGGAAGGGGGAGCCGGAAGGATATATGCTCCTTGATAAGGCATTATACTTTGCTGCAAGTACAAACCTGGACTCATTATACCTCCCTCTCCTCTTAGGGGAGGGCCGGGGAGGGGTCTCTTCCGTAGATTGACGCACAGTATCCTGTAATCGTAAGGAAGGATGAAGGGGGATACTGACAATGGATTTATCCTTCATCCTTATTCAGTCCTCATCCTATAGTGTAATGGTGAATCAAGTGGAATCCATAAAAACTCTAGCGGTTGATATTGGCGGTAGTGGCACGAAGACCATTATTTTAGACGCAGCAGGGGAAGCGGTGACCAAACGTAACCGCGTTCCGACTCCGGATCCCGCTAAACCGGAACCTGTGATTGAGGCGATCGCCGGTTTAGCGAAAGAACAAGGTGAGTTCGATCGGGTTTCGGTCGGGTTTCCTGGGGTGGTTCGTCATGGAATCATCTACACTGCCGTCAACCTCCACCCGGATTGGGTAGAGTTCAATCTCGCCGAAGCGCTGACGAAGGTTTTGGAAAAACCTGTTCGGGTTTGCAATGATGCCGATATCCAGGGTTTAGGCGCAATTTCCGGGAAAGGGGTCGAACTCACGATTACCCTGGGGACCGGGTTTGGCAGTGCCTTATTTGTGAATGGAACACTGGTCCCGAATTTGGAACTGGGACATCATCCTTTCCGCAAAGGTGATACCTACGAGGAACAATTGGGACGTGCGGCATTGGATAAAATTGGGGATAAGCGCTGGAATCGCCGCTTAGAAAAAGCGATCGCCAATTTAGAACATTTGTTTAATTACGATCGCCTCTACATTGGTGGTGGTGAAGCGAAAAAAATCACCTTGGATTTACCCTCTAATGTCACCATTGTTCCCAATATCACTGGTTTGTTAGGGGGGATTGCCTTGTGGCGGGACCCGTAACCCGATCCTAAATGTAGAGGCGAGAAAGCGAATCGCCTCTACATTTAGCATTTAAGGTTCAAAATTGCGTAAGTCCTGAAAATGTCAGTCATTCGATAAAACAAACTCTTGAGGAAAGACTATGAAAGCAGTGGTTATGACCGGATTAGGCGCAGCAGCGGATGTCTTGAAAGTGAAAGATATTCCAGGTCCGCAATTAGAAGGCGATCGGGATATTTTAGTCCGCCTTCATGCTGCCGGTGTCAATCCCATTGATACCAAAATTCGCAAACGCGGAACCTTTCATCCGGACATGAGCCCGGATATCCTCGGATGTGATGGTGCCGGAGTCGTCGAGGCGATCGCCTCTGGGGTGCAAACCCTCAACGTGGGAGATGAAGTATATTTTTCTAATGGTGGATTGGGTGGACCTCACGGCAACTATGCCGAATATATGGCGATCGATGAACGATTTGTCGCCAAAAAACCCACCTCTCTGAGCTTTGTAGAAGCTGCCGCAGCACCCCTAGTCCTGATTACCGCCTGGGAAGCACTCTACGACCGCGCACGCTTACAACCGGGCCAAAAAGTGCTAATTCAGGCCGGTGCCGGGGGAGTCGGCCATGTCGCCATCCAACTGGCCAAACTCAAAGGTGCCGAAGTCGCCACCACCGTCAGTACCCCAGAAAAAGCCGAATTTGTCCGCCAATTGGGTGCTGATTTAGTCATTTTATATAAAGAACAAAATGTCATTGAGACTGTGATGAACTGGACTAATGGGGAAGGTGCAGACATCGGATTTGATACCGTCGGTGACAAAACCTTCTTTGAAACCGCTGAAGCGGTCCGCTTGTATGGGGATGTAGTCACCATTTTAGAACCCAATCCGGAGCATGGCAACTTAAAAACTTCTCGCCTCCGCAATCAGCGCATCAGCTTTGAATTAATGCTGACTCCGATGTTACAAAATCGGATAGCAGAACAACAAGACCAAGCAAAAATCTTACAACAATGTGCGCGCCTATTTGATGAAGGCAAGTTAAAGATTCATGTAGGTAAAACCTTCCCCATAGAACAAGCAGTAGCGGCCCATGAGTTATTAGAAACTGGCTCTATGCAAGGCAAAATTGTCCTAACCATGAACAATTAATCCGCTCTCTTACCCTGTTCGTAGTAACGACTTCAGTCGTTCTTCTCCAAGTTCGTAGTAACGACTTCAGTCGTTCTTCCCCGTTTGTAGTAACGACTTCAGTCGTTATCTAATGTTCGTAGTAACGACTTCAGTCGTTATCTAATGTTCGTAGTAACGACTTCAGTCGTTCTTATCTAAGTTCGTAGTAACGACTTCAGTCGTTCTTATCTAAGTTCGTAGTAACGACTTCAGTCGTTCTATTCTTAAGAGGGAGATAACGAATGAATTCGTTACTACGAACTGGGAAACGAATGAATTCGTTACTACGAACTGGGAAACGAATGAATTCGTTACTACGAACTGGGAAACGAATGAATTCGTTACTACGAACTGGGAAACGAATGAATTCGTTACTA
>NZ_JAMXOT010000162.1 GCF_024220515.1 Oscillatoria sp. HE19RPO | reverse complement strand
GTCGTTACTACGAACTAAGAGAACGACTGAAGTCGTTACTACGAACTAAGAGAACGACTGAAGTCGTTACTACGAACTAAGAGAACGACTGAAGTCGTTACTACGAACTAAGAGAACGACTGAAGTCGTTACTACGAACTGGGGAGAATTATTGATAGTTTTAACGGGGTTTTATGGACTAGCCCGCGCAGGCGGGCTTTGTTTGTGTAGCCCCAGCCTTTAGGCTGTGGGGCGGCTGCGGGTCCCATGAAATTCGGTTAGTTTTTCCTCTGGGCGATGGGGATTTGGATGATGAATTCGGTGCCTTTGCCCGGTTGGGTGATGCAGTCTAAAATGCCGTTATGTTTTTCTACTACGATTTGATAGCTGATGGCTAATCCTAGTCCTGTTCCTTTGCCTACGGGTTTGGTGGTGAAGAAGGGGTCGAAGAGGCGGGCTTTGGTTTGTTCGGTCATTCCGGGCCCGTTGTCGGCGATGTGGATGATGGCCCGATCGCCTCGAACTTCGGTGCTAATCCGAATGGTGGGTAGGGTTTCTGATGGGTTGCTTTCTAATGCATCCATCGCATTGTTAATAATGTTCATCAAAACTTGATTCATCTGGGACGCATAGCATTCAATTAAGGGCAATTTCCCATACTCTTTGATGAGTTCTACGCTATGGCGATCGCCTTTGGTTTTGAACCGATTCTGCAAAATTAAGAGCGTATTCTCTATCCCTTCATGCAGGTCCACTTCTTTCATGTCCGCTTCGTCTAGGCGGGAGAAGTTGCGTAAACTTAAGACAATTTTACGGATGCGATCGGTTCCCATTTTCATGGAGGCGAGAATTTTGGGCAAGTCTTCGGTAATATAATCCAGTTCTAGGTCGGTAATCGCCTCTTCCAGTTCGGCATCAGGGTTGGGATAGGTTTCCTGATACAAGTTAATGATACTCAGCAAGTCTTCTGTATAGTTGCTCAGATGGGTGAGGTTGCCGTGGATGAAATTAACGGGATTATTAATTTCATGGGCGACTCCCGCAACTAATTGACCTAAACTGGACATTTTTTCCGTTTGAATCAGTTGGGATTGGGTTTGTTGTAACTCCTGTAAGGTATTCTGTAATTGTTCGGTTTGTTCTTGGGCTTGGCGGGCACTCTCTTGGGCTTGGCGGTATAAGTCCGCTTGGTACAGGGCGATCGCCAACCGTTCGGCTACCGCTTGCAACAGTTCTACTTCCCACTCGTTCCAAGTTCGGGGGTGGTTGTGGGTTCCGCAAACTAGGCAACCGATATCTCCCGATGAGGTTTGAATGGGAACAATGACAACCGCTTGATACCCCCACACCGTATAAAGTAACTGAAGATCTTGATCGGGTTCGCGGTGCAAATCCTCGGACCGAATCAGTTTCCCGGTGGCAATTTTAGCTTCGATGGGATTCCCATCCACTGGATAGCGCCCGATGCGATTGTTGAGTTCAGGGTTTTTCACTTCGGTGACGATTTCCCAGAAAGCGGGGGTACTACAGCAGCGATACCAGAGAAAACTACAGCGTTCGAGGTCTAATAACTGGTAGATCTGTTCAACTACCGTTTCCAGGATGGTATTCACTTCTAGGGAGTTGCGAATATCACTAGAGATGCGGTTAATCAAGAGTTCCCGATTGGCGAGTTGTCGGGATTCGGCTTCGGATTGGCGCAGGGCATTTTCGGCTTGTTTGCGATCGCTCACATCGACGCCAATCCCCCATCCGGACCAGCCGGGAATCGGAAATTGTTTAGAAATATTGGACCAAGCAACGGTTTTGATGCTGCCATCTTTGGCTGTGAGGTCCAATTCCCAATTGCGGTAATGATTGTCTAATTCAACCATTTCAGCCAGCATCGCTGCTCTTTCTTCCGGAATTGGATACAACATTTCCACCGCCAGGGGATTGCCGACGATTTCATCGACACTATATCCGGTGACTCGTTCACATTCGCGGTTCCAGGCGGCAAATTGTCCCTCGGCATCGAAGGCATTCATCATCACGGGCATATTTTCTAGAATGCCGCGCAGGTATTCTTCTCGCTGTTTGAGGGCAGTTTCTGCATCTTTGAGGGCGGTGATATTTTGAGCGACTAACATTCCGGCAAAGATTTCCCCCGTGGTATGGGTCACGGGTAGCAGGTGGACCAAATAAATTCTCTCAAGAAAGGGGAATTCAAAGACGACTGTCTCACCAGCAAGGGCGGATCGATAGATGGGTTCTAACATGGCAACGGTTTCCGGAGGCCAAAATTCCCAGATGGTTTTGCCTTCCATCTCGGTTTTAGAAAAACCGATTTCGTCTAATTCCCGTCCATCCACGAGGGTATAGCGCAAGTCTTGATCAAAGAGGCAGATGCCACCGTTGGGGAAGTTGCGCGCGATCGCCCGATAGAGTTCTTCACTGCGGCGCAAGCCTTCTTCGGCTTGGTGACTGGAGGTGATATCATGGGCTGTACCAATGAGTTTCACGAGTTCGCCTTCGGGGTTAAAAATCGGTTGGCCTTTGGAGGAGATATATTTAATCGAACCATCGGGAAACAGCATTCGGTGTTTCCGTTCATAAGGTTGCTGTTGGGCGATCGCCTCCTCAATTAAAGTTTTGAGGGATTCACGGTCCTCGGGATGTACCAGTTGCAAAAACCCTTCATAACTCAGTCCTAATTCCGGTTGTTCGACCTGATAAATGCGTAAGAGCTCATCGGACCAATCCACATGATAGGTGGTCAAATCGCATTCCCAGGACCCGATATGAGCTACTTGTTGAGCTTGGGCGAGTTGCAAAGCGTTACGCCGCAGGGTTTCTTCCGCTTGTTTGCGATCGGTGATGTCCCGGATGATGGTGGAAAAATATTCCAGAGTGCCGTTTTCGGACTGATGACTCATAATCACCTGTAAAACGGGGATTTCCCGACCATCATGGGCCAGAAAACCCGTTTCACCACTCCAAACCCCGTCTTGGATGGCGGTAGGCAAGGCTTCATTAAACATGAAGGACTGCCATGATTCTGGAATAAATCCTGAGATGTGTTGAGTTGTGACATCATCGTTCTCGGCTAAACCCACGACCCGCCGCCCTGTTTGGTTGAGGTAGAGGACGACTCCGTTGGCATCGGAAATCCCCACGAAATCGGGGGTCGCTTCCAAAATGCCGATCAGTCGTTCCCGCTCTTTTTCGGCTTCTTTGCGATCGGTGATGTCGGTGACAATTCCATCCATGCGGAGGATTTGACCCTGGGTGTCATAAATCAGCCGACTGCGCGCTTGGATGGTGCGAATGCTGCCATCGGTGCGGATGAAGCGATATTCGACTTCGCTGCTGCCAGTTGCCATGACTTCTGCACTGTAGCGATCGACCCGATCGCCATCTTCTGGATGAACCATCTCTCGCCAAATCAGGGGATTTTCATAGAAATCTTGGAGAGGACGTCCGTAGAGGATTTCTGTGGCGGGGTTTAAAAACAGCACCTCGGAGGTATTGGGATTAATGGACCAAACCATATCATCCAGGGAGTTGAGGATACTGTTGAGGCGGGATTGACTTTCCTGGAGTGCCGCTTCGGCATCTTTGCGATCGGTGATGTCCCGCATGGCGACAACGGCCCCTAGCTTGTTCCCGGAGGCATCTATGATTGCCTGACCACTGGCGAGGAGGGTGCGAGGTTTCTGATGTTTCACGGCGATCACCATTTCCACATTTTGAATGGTTTCGCCGCGAAGGGCGCGAAACAAGGGAATTTCTTCCATTGGCATCGCGGTTCCGTCTGGTCGATATAAATTGTAATACTCGGCCCACTGTTCCGGGGGGATGGGATATTCCGGCAATCCATGATACTCTTTCGTGGGTCGATTAAACAGGGTTAAAATGCCGTTGGCGTCACAGGCGACAATGCCATCGGTTAAGTTGTTGAGGATGGCATTGAGGAATTCCCGTTCTTTCTGGAGGGTGGTTTCGGCGGTGGTCCGGGAGGTGATTTCGCCTTGTAACTGGGCGATCGCCCCTTGGAGTTCAGTGGTGCGATCGCCCACGCGAGTTTCCAGGTCTTCGTTGGCCTGTTTTAGGGCCTCTTCCATCTGTTTGCGATCGCTGATATCTACCATAACCCCGACAAATCCGGTGATTTTTCCGCTTTCTCCGGTTTGGATCACGGCTTGGACCAGCACCCAGGCGATCGCCCCATCTTGACGCAGCAGCCTGCATTCGAGGCCAAATTTCACCGGGTTTTGGACGAATTGGGACCATTGAGCAAAGACAAAAGAGCTATCTTCCGGATGGATGATCCGGGTCCATCCATACCCCATTGCTTCTTGGGGGGAGATTCCGGCCAGTTCACACCATTTTTGGTTGACGTAGAGGCATTTTCCATCGATGTCGGACTGGAAAATGCCGACGGGGGAAAGGTTGGCGATCGCTTGATACCGGCGCAAACGGTCTTGTAGGGATTGGATGCTGCGATCGGGGTGCGGGGTTTGTGGCGGTTCTAAATCAGGGCGCTCTCTAGGGTCCGGGATTTTGCGCCCAAATCCATACATCACCCCCTCTTCCGGGGACTGGTTGATTTCCCACTCCACCCACTGATAAGTACCATCCTTTCTCTGATAGCGATTTTGAACCGTAATCCGCTCAATTTCCCCAGATAGAGTGGCCATTTTTCCGACTGTTTGCTCTAGGTCTTCCGGATGCACCCCGGCGATAAAGGGGCGATTCACCAGGTCTTCTGGCGTGAATCCGAGGGTTCCTTCCCATGCGGGATTAATCTGTTGAAAATTCCCCTCTAACCCGATTAGACAGAGTAAATCCTCGGATCGGCTAAAAAATCCAGCATAATGGGCTGAATTAGCTAGATTCGATGACTTTTTTACTGATTGTTTGGGAGGTTTGATAGACATAGATTAGGGTCGGTCACTAGAGTTTGAATTGAGGGGTTTTTCAGGGGATTAGAGGGGGACCTTTTTCCTGGGTTTTTGAGGTCTGGGTTCAAAAATCAGTCTATCCTTTTTTCCCATTCTGTGCTTAAATCTCCGATGGGTTAGAGTCTCCCTACTACGGTTCTGTGGATCTCGGGGATCTCATCCGGGCTAGAGTTCTGGCTCAGGGTCTTTTTCAAAGGGCAGTCCATCAACGGCACCTGCGATCCGGGGTGAAATCCCCAACGTTTGAATCGGTGGGGATCGGCAGGAGAAATATCTGATCTTCAGGCAACTCCACCCTTTCCCCTTTAAAATAGGCACAGACTTCTCCTTTCTTGATCATTTATTTTTTAATCCAAATGCGTTATTGGGTAGTTAATCTATTTCTGGCGATCGCCCTGAATGCTTGCGCGACTCTTCCGATGTCAACCCCTAGCATTGCATCCCGAGAACAGGTCAACCAATGGACCAACGCACAAAAAGAAGAACTGCGCGAAAGAAGCACCCAGACCCAACGCCTTTCTCCCCATTCCAGTTTAGATACAACGGAAGTGGCATTTCAACGCCGGAGTTTATTAATTCGGCAAAGAATAGCCCGTCAAAATCTCGAAGAACGCGATCGCTGGTGGCGCAAGAACGAGATTGGCGACCCTCATAAATTCTTACTCCCTATTATTTTAGCTCGCCTCAGTTTACCGGAGGATTATGACCCTCAACCCAATTGGGATATGTTATTAAAATTGGAACGGGAACGCCCGGACCTTTATCATTTCCGCAGTATGCTAGATGTGCGGATTTTCTTCCTCCATCGCAACCGTCTCCCGGACCCGGTAAAGGCGTCTTACCAAAGTATGTTGACCCGTTCTCGGGTAGAGGAGTGGAGTGAAGGGGGTACGGAAAATCATGGGTTTATGCAGCGCGGGTCAGGTTTGGCCCTGATGGATGGCAGCGGGTTTCCGGTGGAACTCCCCCATGTGGCAGAAACCAATGAGGCTTGGTTGCGATCGCAACTGGACAAGTTTCTCACAATTGGCCAAGGCGAATTTCATTCCTCGACTTACTACGGTTACAGCATCGCCGGATTACTCAATCTGTATGATTTTGCCGCAACGCCAGAACTGCGCGAATTAGCAACGGCCTTGTTAGACTGGTATGCCACCAATATGGCCTTGCGCCTGAGTTGGGGAACCTCGGGCGGGGCGGAAAGTCGCGGGTTCGATCGCAATACTTGGAATACTGGATTAAGTGCGGTGGCCTGGGTCTGGTGGGGAACGCCGAATCGCACTCATGACCAGGCGATCGCCGAGGGAATGCAGCGCAACTTTGCTAGACTGGCCCTGGCCCCGAGTCTGAGTTCCTATCGTCCCCCAGAACATTTACGGGCGATCGCTCACAAGCAAGTTCCCCTCCCCTTCTCGGTCCAAGCCAGTCATCCCGTCTATTACAGCTACCATGCTGACAATCACCTCTGGGAAACCTTCTACGTCACCCCGGATTATACCGTGGGTACGCTCTTAGAAGGCTCTCGCGATTATCAAGTTGAAGGCACAATCCGGGCGCAATATGCCACCTATAAACTCGTCATTCGCGACCCCAACGGTGTGAATAATCCCGTAATCAGCCTGGGAGGAACCTATCATTCGCCAATGGCCACGGGAAAAACCCCCGGAGACCAATATCTCCAGGAACGCAGTGCGGTCATTTATCAGCAGATTCTCACCGAGTCCGATGTAGAGGCAGGAATCCCAGCCCGGTCGCACCTTGTCTTACCAATGGGGTATGGAGAACCTCGCCGCCATGAAAATTGGTATATCTGGCGCATTCAAGAAACTTGGGTCGTGGCCCAGGTTTGGGGAGATGAGATTGTCTTACAAATTCCGGTTGATGAGAAACAGGCCGCCTATCAAGCCTTAGGGGCGATCGGTAGTCAAACCGCCTGGATTGTTGATGTAGCCCGAGTTAGCGAGTATCCCACCTTCGATAGTTTGATTCGCGCCCTGGAACAAACCGAAGTGAGAGATGACGGTTGGGAAACCGAGGGCAGGTTAGAGTATAAAAGTCTGGCTGGGGACGAACTGACCATGACCTACCAACGCCAAGGCGCGATCGCGATCGCCTCGATTAATGGGAAACCCCGTCAACTGGAAAATTGGCCGGTATTAGAGAGTCCTTATGTTCGGCAACCCCTAAATAGTGGCGTCTTAGAAGTGAAGGAACCCCACCTCGGCATCTGGCGCTTACAGTCCACCCCAACGGGACCCAAATGGGAAGCCAAACCCTAAATGCCATCCGGACTCCATGCGATCGCCCTTCCAAGAGTAGTTTTTTACGGTCAAAGGAAGTTGCCTCACATTTAAGCTCACTTCCGGTCCCCTCCCCTTGGCAAGGGGAGGGTTAGGGTGGGGTTCTTCTTGAGCCATCGCCACGTCACCCAGAAACAGGTTTACCCAGCCTCCATACAGGCGCTTAAGCCCGAAAGAGTGGGTGACGAAAGCGATCGCTTTCGTCACCCACAACCCCACCCTAACCCTCCCCTTGGTAAGGGGAGGGAACCGGAGGTGCAGTTAATAACAAGGCAAATCACCATGAGCGTAAAAAACCTACCGTTGGAAGCCCCCATCGTCCCCTTCACTTCGATTCCTCGATCACCTTAGCCGATACCTCGACTGCATCAATATCAATGGTCCCCGGGGGGGTCAACCGCACGAAGTGATCCCCTTCTCCCATCAGCGGTTCCCCACAACTGGGACATTGAAATTGGGTCTGATTCAGTCCCGTCAGTTCATAACTGCACACCGGACACTGATCCACAATCAGATTCCGACTCAACCACCACCGCAAGCCAAAAAAGCCAATCACCGGCAGCAGAGTGACGGCCACGATTAAGATTAAAATCGACTTCACGACCCATCCCAACCCGATCGAAATTAACACCCAGACGATAAATACCGGCATCAACCACCGACTCAGGTCCGATAGGTTCATCAGCAAGGATTTATAACTGTTTTGATTCACAATTGACTCCCACAGAAAATCACCAATACCTCTATCCTACTCACTCAACTCTATCAGTTGTTTGACGCGCTCGGTAAAGGCATCCGTACCAAACCCCCCTACCGTTTCCTGGCGCAACCAGTCCCCATCACAGCGACGGTCCTCTCCCCGCAAGATGTCAATGCAGGCAGCCGCCACCGCCTGGGGGTCCCGATGGGGCACTTGCCAACCCAATTTGCCATCCTGCAACGGGTCCGCTGACCCATCGGCATCCCCCGATAGCACAGGTTTTCCACAAGCCATTGCCTCCAGGTACACGATGCCGAATCCCTCCTGCGAGGGCATAATATAGGCATCGGCGACCCGATAATGCAAAGCTAACTCCTCCGTCGGCACAAACCCGGCAAACACCACGCGATCGCTCACCCCCAACTCCTGCGCCAACCCCTGTAACCTCGGCTGATCGTCCCCCCGCCCAATCACCAAATACTTGACATCCGGCTCCACTTGTGCTATCTCTGGTAACGCTCGAATCGTCACATCCACCCCCTTATAGATATCCCCAGACCACAATCGCGCCACCGTCATCAACACCTTACAACCCGCTAACCCATAGCGTTCAATCAACTCCGGCGGTTTAGGACCCGGAGTAAACAGCCGTTCATCCACCGCACAAGGCAGTAACGCAAAGCGACTCGGCTGTAATCCATTCGCCTCACAAGCGCGATCGCGACTGTATCGGCTAATCGTCCATAAGCAACTCGCCCGTTGTAACCCCCCTTGTGCCAGCTTCGGCAAGGGTTCCCACACCTCCTTCCCATAAGTCAACACCGTATAAGGAATCCCCAACGGTTGACAGAACCCCTGCACCAACGGCACCAAATTAATATGACCACAAAACACCCGCCTCGGACGGTGCAAAAGTAGCCGATTTCCCAACGCCACAGCCAACTTCACCCGTCCCCAGATCGGCGACAAGGTTTTGAAATACTGAAATCGTAACCCCGGATTACCCTCAAATGGATTCTCACAATCCGGACCATCCCGCAACAACAACACCTCCGCCACCCGCCCCTCACCGGACGCCCACTCCCCATACCCCCTCAAAATATCCTTCACATAAGATTGAATCCCCCCCTCCCGGGAAAAAATCTCCAAAAACACAAACAGATCCGTCTCTTCCCGCATCCCCAACACCTCCGTAAAACTCCCTCTCCGTGAAAATCAGTGAAATCAGTGGTTCACCCCCCCAAAGACTGCGCCGCCAACCAACTCGTAGTCCAAGCACTTTGAAAATTAAACCCTCCCGTCACCCCATCAATATCCAACACTTCCCCCGCAAAATATAACCCCGGACAACAACGACTCTCCATCGTCTTAAAATTCACCTCTTTCAGAGAAACCCCGCCACAAGTGACAAATTCCTCCTTAAACACCCCTTTCCCCTGAATTTGATACTCCCCTCGGATCAATTCTTCCACCACCTGATTGATGGCTTTTTTAGAAATTTCCGCCCAACGAGTTTCCGTATCAATTCCCCTGGATGCTAACAACCTCTCCCACAACCGGCGAGGAATCGGAAACGGACAACTCGTCGCCACTGCCTTGCGCGGTAACTGAGATTTCACCGCCTGTAACTGTTCTCGCAACAGTTCCGGATTATACTGCGGTAACCAATCAATCGTTAAAGTCGCCCGATACTTGTGGTTATACAAATACCGCGCCCCCCATGCGGAAAGTTTCAGAATCGCCGGACCACTCAGCCCCCAATGGGTAATCAGAACGGGTCCAGTTTGGGTTAATTTCGCATCCCGTAGTTGGACTCGCGCCATTTTCACCGCCACTCCTGCTAAATCCTGGAGACGCGGGTCAGTAATATTAAAAGTAAACAGGGAGGGAACCGGAGGTTGTATCTGATGTCCCAGGGATTGGGCAATTTTATACCCGAGGGGATTGCTACCCGTTGCCAACAGCAGGCGATCGCAACTCAAGGTTTCCCCAGATTTCAAGACAATCTCAAATCCGCCCCCGTCCTCACCTTCCTCCGGGGACAGACGACGCACATCCACCACCGAAACCCCCGTCCGCAGTCTCACCCCCGATTCTCGCACCTGCTGCATCAAACAGTCGATAATCGTTTCAGAATCATCCGTCGTCGGGAACATCCGCCCATCTTCCTCCGTTTTCAGCTTCACCCCGCGACTTTCAAACCAGTTCACCGTATCCTGTGCCTGAAACCGGGAAAATGCCCCCCGCAACGCCTTACCCCCTCGGGGATAATGGGTGACTAAAATTCCCGGATCAAAACAAGCATGGGTCACATTACATCGTCCCCCCCCGGAAATTTTCACCTTCGCCAGGGGTTGCCGTCCCGCTTCTAAAAGGGTTACCTCAGTCTGAGCATGGTTTTGAGCGCAATTAATCGCCCCAAAAAACCCTGCTGCACCGCCACCAATTACCACCACCTTCACCGGGCGATCGTTCACCACCTTAAATCCTTGCATTCCCATTAAAAAAATCTATTATCCCACAGTCTGTCCTCTTTTTCCACTCTTTTTCCAGAAGTTCACGAAAGCCTACCCCAATTGAGAAAGTCAGAAACCCGGTTGCTTGTCCTTTCCCTCAACCCCAACCACCCCCATCAAACCCGTCCCAATAACGCCAACAACTGCGATCGCAACGGTAACGGATTATATCCCAAACGAAAGGCTTTAGAACTATCCAAAGACACATCTGGGGGCCTCGGGGCCGACATTTTTACATCTTGTTGCCGACATTGTTTAATCCGTCCCTGCTTAACCTCTAATACCTCAATTACTTGCTCAAAAAAATCATATCGCGAAACCCGCTCTTTTCCGCCTAAATGCAGCAAATTTTCATTCTGTTTTAAGGCTAATAATAACCCTTGGGCCGCAGTTTTTCCACTCACCGGCGTCCGAAATTCATCGGTGAATAAGGCTAATTCTTGTCCCGATCGCAAAGTCTGCAACATCGGCTGAAGGAAACTCTGGGCAGCGGGTCCACCCTCGCCAAACATCAGCGGCATTCGACAAACAATCGTTTGCGGATTGCGATCGCGCATTTCCACCTCCGCCTGCACCTTTTGTTCCCCATAGCGACTCACCGGACAAACTGCATCGGTTTCCACATAAGGCGGATTTAACCCATCAAAAACTAAATCCGTCGAAGTAAAAACACAGGGAATTTCAGCATCCCCACATAATCCCGCCAAATCCCTCGCAGCCGTGACATTAATTTTATACGATTCCTCGGGATAAATTTGACAAACATTCGGCTGAGATTGCGCCGCCGCATGAATCACGGCATCGGGGCGAATTTCAAAAAAAAGAGATTTCAGGGCTGTAAAATCTGTCAAATCCACCGGCATCAACTGAGAACACGGAATTGTTATTTTATGAGCGCAATAAGTCCCAAAAACTTGCCACTCCCCTTGAGCCACTTGACAGAGATTCCAGCCCAGAAATCCACTCGATCCGGTAATTAAAAGTTTTTTCATAAACCCGAACTAAATTTTATTAAGTAACGATTAAACGGGTTCAAACTCCTCTTTAGATACCCCGCAAACCGGACAAACCCAATCCTCGGGGATGTCTTCAAACGCCGTTCCCGGTGAAATTCCCGAGTCCGGGTCTCCCTCCGCTGGATCGTAAACATAGCCACAGGTCGTACAGATATATTGTTGCATGGATTTCCCCCTTTTATGAAAATCGGTTACTCTGATTGAATCATATAAACCGAGAGTTATCTCAATTCATTACAAAAATTTAACAATTCTTAGGCCATCATTATCATTAAACCGTAAATGTAGAGGCGAATCGCGAATTGCCTCTACATTTACGGTAGATTCTCTAATTTTTTTGGAGTGCGAACGCACTCCTTATCCGTGCCAAAATCCTACACAGTTACCTTAGATTTAGACCAAACCCCATTTTCATCTTCTTCATATTCCTGATGAATCATTTCCCATGCCGCTTGTTCAGCTTTCATCGCGTCGGCAGTTTCAGCCAGAACCGCATTATATCGTTGAATAAACGTAATTTGAGCATCAGGAGACAGATGATTCCGGACTTCCGGAGATAAGTCTTCTGGACTGTTGCAAGTCCCGGCACAAGGACGAGGTAAAGTCATGGAATTAATGGCAATTTCTTGTCCTCCAGCACTTTCTAGCAGGAGTTGAATTTCCCCACCTTTTCCTTCAGGAACTTCCGCCATGACGAGAAATTCTCCCGCTTCTAAACGAGTTTGATAAACTGCTGCTTTTTCTTCCGGCATTCCCAAGGCAACAAAGATGGAAACTAATCCGGCCCCCGCACTTCCGGCGATCGCCCCCGAAGCTGCCCCTAATAACACCGCAGACAGGGGTCCAGCCGCCACCACGGGACCGAGAAAGGGAATAAATAACACTCCCACGCCGGTGAGTAAGCTCAAAAATGAACCAAACAGCGACCCGAAGATTGCCCCGGTTCTTAATCCGCCTAAAATCACATCTTTTTTAGTAATAAATCCGGTGATGCGAGTATTGGATTGAAAATTTTTCCCCATCACCGAAATATGGTCCTGGGGAATCCCGCGATCGATGAGACGGCGGATAGCATTATCAATTTGCTGTTGTTCTTGAAAGATAGCAGAAACCGTGCGTTGTGCTTTATAGTCTTCAGGCATTTTTAATGTCCTATTTTAAGGTTTATATCGGCTGATTCACCACTTGGAGGATAGCAAAATCCCCCCGGGCGCTGTAATCTACCGCGAGGGTGATTCTGGGGGGGTGATGCGATCGCCTCCCCGATTCTCCACTGCCGCATTCCTCAGTAAAACCGCTGTATTTTTATACAAAATAGGCACAGTCACCATAATCGGACCCTCTGGGGATTTCTTCCTAGGCGGCGATCGGGCAACTCAGTCGCCCCTTTCTTCCGTCATAATTGGAAATCAGTTACCGACCCCCTATTTATCCTCGCCCATGATTACGCCAACGGACCCAAAACTCAAAACCCTCAAACGCCTGCGCCGCCTCAGTCATCTCCTCGATAGCGCCATTCGCATCCCCGGAACCCGGTTTCGCTTTGGACTTGACCCCCTCCTCGGACTCCTCCCCGCAGGAGGCGATATTGCTGGTGCATTACTCTCCGCTTACATTGTCTTCAGTGCTGCCCGGATAGGAGTACCCCGTGAAAGTTTAGTGCAAATGGTTTCCAACATCCTCCTAGAAACTCTGATTGGAACCGTCCCCGTCGTCGGAGATTTATTTGATGCTGCATGGAAAGCCAATGTCCGCAATATGGAACTGTTAGAAACTCACTTAGATGCCCCCACCTCGGACAAAAAAGCCGACACTCTATTTATTGTGCTGCTGTTGGGGGGGTTAATGCTTGCCGTCTTGGCGATCGTGGGGGTGGGCATCTGGATCCTCAGTTCCATCATCAGCGCCATCCTCCAGTAGACAGATTTTTTGATTAGAGATGACGGTATCAAGCACTGCCTAAACCCTACAAATTCCCTAGGTTTATTTTTTTAAATCGGGCATCTATTGTGCTAATTTACTTCTACCCAACTCGGGGATTTAACCCATGTTGACAAAAACATCAACATAGGATATAATGAGACTATAAGGGCGTAGAAACCGGGTAAAGACACAGCCCTATCTGGTCCTTACCCGGAACCGAATCTCCAGGGCAACCGACTATCAAATCGCCTCTAACTCCAACTCTAATGACTATAGGAGAAACCCGAATGAGCGTTAAAACCATTGATGTTGTTTTCAGTTTTGACACCACAGGGAGTATGTACCCTTGCCTCACCCAAGTTCGCCGAAACCTCAAACAAAGCGTCACCCGACTATTAGATGAAATCCCCGGAATTCGCATCGGAATCATTGCCCACGGTGACTACTGCGATGCGAAAAAAACCTACGTTACCAAACACTTAGACTTATCCGGAGATGTGGATAAAATTTGTGATTTTGTGCAAAATGTCGAAGCAACCGGCGGGGGAGATGCACCGGAATGTTATGAATTAGTCTTGCATGAAGCACAATCCTTATCCTGGAGTTCAGCGAGTACCAAATCCCTAGTTTTAATTGGGGATGATATTCCCCATGCACCGGCTCAAAATCCTCAAAAACTGAACTGGCGCAAGGAAGTAGATAAATTAGCCGAAATGGGAATTCCCGTTTATGGCGTCCAAGCCCTCAATCGCTCTCATGCCAAGCTTTTCTATAAAGAACTAGCGGAAAAGTCTGGGGGATTCCACATTAATTTAGACCAGTTTGCCTATATTACAGACCTATTTTTAGCGGTTTGTTATCAGCAATCTTCCGATGACCAACTGCAAGCCTATGAAGCGGAAGTCACTGAACAGGGTCGGATGAGTCGTGGGTTAAACAAAATGTTTAATACCATGCTTAATCGGGAGGGAGAGTTCTATCATGAATCTGCCGATTTGCGGGCGGTGACTCCCGGGCGATTTCAAGTGTTAGATATTGATAAAAATTGTGCCATTAAAGATTTTGTAGTTGAAAATGGTCTGACTTTTCAACGAGGGCGCGGTTTTTATGAGTTTACGAAAACTGAAACGATTCAAGGGAAGAAAGAAATTATTTTGATGGATCGGGCAACCGGGGATTTGTTTGAAGGAGAATCTGCCCGAGAGATGTTAGGATTACCCCCAGGGGAAACGGTGCGAATTAAACCGGCTAATTTAGAGAAGTATCTGGTTTTTGTGCAAAGTACATCTTATAATCGCAAGTTGCTTGGGGGTACGAAGTTTTTGTATGAAGTAGCAGATTGGGATCGGTAGCACTTTTTGTTTGGCTGGGGGACAAGAAGCGGGACAAGAAACCGGGTTTCTGCAATCACTTTTGGAAATCCCCGATTGTTGAAAGAAACCCGGTTTCTAACCCTTTGCTGGGGGACAAGAAGCGGGACAAGAAACCGGGTTTCTGCAATCACGTTTGGAAATTATCCCAGATTGTTGAAAGAAACCCGGTTTCTAACCCTTTGCTGGGGGACA
>NZ_JAMXOT010000161.1 GCF_024220515.1 Oscillatoria sp. HE19RPO | reverse complement strand
CGCAATGCTTGCGCCCTCCGGAGGGCGCAAGCATTGCGCCCCTACAAATCAATACACCTTGACAGGGCTAGGGTTTAAACCCAGGGTAAATCTGCTGCCGGTCTTCTTGAAGCGGATTAAAACCCCGAGCAATTGGCGATGAGGTCCATAAGTATCCAGTCCTCCGGTTGGGGTGGGGTTGTTCCCGATGGGCAATATCTTGTCTATCATTAATCATTGGTTAGAAAAAACGCGCAGAATATCCGTTCATGATTGAAGTTGAGCATCTGAGCAAAATTTATGGCTCGACACCAGCCATTCAGGATGTCACCTTTACGGTGGAGCCTGGGGAAATTTTAGGATTTCTGGGTCCTAATGGTGCAGGCAAAACCACGACGATGCGGATTTTGGCGGGGTATTTACCGGCCAATAGTGGGACCGCCAAGGTGGCAGGTTATGAGGTCCATGAAGATTCAATGGCAGTGCGGCAACGGATTGGTTATCTGCCGGAGACGCCTCCGTTATATCCCGATATGACGGTGGAGGGATTTTTGCATTTTGTGGCGCGACTGAAACAAGTACGCCCTGGAGACCGCCCAGAACGGGTGAATTGGGCGCTCAAGCGTTGCAATCTGGAAGAAAAGCGATCGGTTCTGATTCGCAAGCTGTCTAAGGGGTTTCGCCAACGGGTGGGAATTGCTCAGGCGATCGTCCATGACCCCCCGGTGATTATTTTGGATGAACCGACGGTGGGTTTGGACCCCCGCCAAATCATTGAGGTGCGGAATCTGATTAAAAGTTTGGCGGGAGACCATACGATTATTTTATCTACCCATATTTTGCCCGAAGTCAGCATGACCTGTAGCCGCGTGGCGATTATTAATCGAGGTCAAGTGGTGGCGACGGGTTCCCCGGATGAGTTGATGGTGCAACTCACGGGGGGGAGTTCCTATGAATTGGAAGGGGAGATGGCAGATGATCGGGCGGAGTTTGAAGATCGGGTGTACTTGTTAAAGGCCCTGGAAGAATTGCCGGGAGTGCGATCGGTCGAATGGGTCTCGGATCAGAAATTGCCCCCTTCTCGGCGCAAGATTCGGGCGATCGCAGAACCGGGGACGGAACCGGGTCCCGAAATGATTACTCAGTTGGTGACAACCGGATTTCGGGTGCATGAGATGCGACGCACCCAAGCGAGTCTGGAAGATCTGTTTCTGCAACTGACGACGGAGGAAACCATTACGGAGTCAGATGCGGAGTCCGATTTGCTGCTTTCGGGGGGATCGGTGTCTCCGGAAACCGATGAAGAGGCGATCGCAGATGCTGAGGTGATTGAAGAACCCGAAACCGAACAAGAAACAGAACAAGAACAAGAAAAAGAAGGAGAAGAAAACTAAATGGGAACGATTGTTGCCAATATTGTGGCTATTTATCGCAAAGAGCTACAGAGTTATTTTATCTCCCCTTTACCCTATTTAATTGCCGGATTTTTTTGGTTTATTTCCGGTTTATTTTTTTTCGCCATGTTACTCGGCGATCAGGGCTTGATTCAACAAGTGGCCATGATGGATGCCCAAGGACAACAAATGGGAATTCAGATTCCGCCCTTCGATGTCCCTTACGAATTCTTACAACAATTTTTGCAAACCCTGGGTTCCCTCTCGTTATTCATCCTGCCGATGTTGTCGATGGGACTGTATGCGGAAGAACGTAAGCGTGGAACCCTGGAGTTATTAGCAACTTCTCCCATCACAAACTGGGCGGTAGCAACGGGCAAACTCCTCGGAGTCGTGACGTTTTATATCACGATGATTTTGCCGTTACTGGTCCTGCAACTCATCGCCCTGAATGCGGCTACTCCTCCGATGCCTCTGGCAGTTCCCTTGTTGGCCCATTTTGGCTTAATTTTGTTAGCAACTGCGGTCCTTTCTGTGGGAATGTTTATTTCTTCTTTGACCGATAGTACAATTTTAGCGGCTATCCTCACCTTTGTATTGGTGCTATTTCTCTGGGCGATCGATGTGGTTGCTCAAGCCATTGGCGGACCTGTCGGCAGTGTTTTAGAGCATTTATCGATTCTTAACCATTACACTAACCTGATTCGCGGTACGTTGGATACGAGTAGTATCATTTTATTAGGCAGTTATGGGGTTTTGGGAATTTTTCTCACTGCTCAGTCTATTGATGCTTTGCGCTTCCAACGGAGTTAACCTCGGGAGCATCTCAATTTGTCCAAGAGACCTAACCCCCCAGCCCCCTTCCCTACGAGGGAAGGGGGAGCAAGACGTATAAATTCCCCTTTGAGGCCAAATAGAGATGCTCCCGTTAACCTTTCTGATTTCAACCCTAAGAGTGGCTCGATTACTTTCTGGTATTTTCTCAATTTTTAAAGGAAAAGAGGGAAGTGAATACGGCATAATTGACTCGCTTTTACTCAGAGAATAAACAGAAAAAACTCCCGCTAATACAACAGTTGATTGCTTCTCCCTAACCATGAAAACCATTGAAAAAAAGCCCAGAGGCTTGACCAAGTATTTTAAATATGCCGTCTTTTTGGGACTGTTCCTGACGATTGGCGGGGCCATTCCTGGACTGATGACGGGATGGCAACCTGTGACCAGTGGACTGGTGATTGCCGGTGTCACTGTCCTATTGTTATGGCTGGTATGGATGCTGACGAATGCTGAGGGTGGATGGAATCCGCGATCGGCACAAGCGGGGACGAATGCCTTTGTGGCAACGGTATCCGTTCTAGTAATTTTAGGGCTAATTAATTTTCTAGGGGTTCGCTATACAGAACGGTTTGATTTAACAGAAAATCAGCGCTTTACCCTGGCCCCGCAAAGCCAACAATTGGTAAGAAATTTGCCTCAACCTGTGAAAGTTTGGGTGTTTGCGGGGGAACCGGAACGCGGGGATTTGGAATTACTAGAAAATTATCGCCGCCAAGCGCCCAATCTGTTTGATTTTCAATATGTAGATCCTTCACGACAACCCACGGTGGCGCGTCAATTTGGGGTTCAAAGTTTTGGCGAGGTTTATTTGGCATCGGAGGATGGCACAAGGCAGCAATTTGTGCAGACGGTGAGTTCGGTTTCCTCCCTCTCGGAAGCTAGACTGACGAGTAGTTTAGAGCAGTTTACGAGCGATCGCAGTTACAAGGTATATGTGCTCCAAGGTCATGGAGAACGCCCTTTAGAAGCGGGACTACGAGGTGCGATCGCTCAAGCGGTTACCAGCTTGCAGGACAAAAATTTTCTGGTAGAACCCCTGAATTTGGCCCGATTGCCTCGGGTCCCCCCCGATGCCTCAGTGGTGGTGATTGCTGGACCCCAACAACCCTTATTTCCACGGGAAGTCCAAGCCTTACAAGCTTATCTGCAACAAGGTGGGAGTATATTTGCGGCGATCGACCCGGATACGAATCCTGGGTTAGATCCCCTGCTGAAAGAGTGGGGAATCGATCTGGATCAAACCATTGCGATCGATAGTTCTGGCAGTGGTGGATTGGTCGGATTAGGCCCTGCGGCCCCTTTAATTACTAATTATGGCGATCATCCGATCGTCCGCGACTTTCAAGGGGGTTATTCCTTCTATCCCTTAGCGCGTCCCCTGCTGATCAGTGATGTGGAGGGGGTCGAGAGTACCCCTCTGCTGCTAACTGGGGAGCAAAGTTGGGCGGAGTCCACTCCCGAAGATCCGGATCTGAAGTTCGATCCGCAAAGCGATCGCCCCGGACCCCTCCCCTTGGGAGTTGCCAAGACAAAAGCGATCGCCACGGACAGTCCAACTCCAGAAACACCAACTCCAGAAGCAGCAACGGAGGAAGAAACAACTCCAGAAGCAGCAACG
Source organism: Oscillatoria sp. HE19RPO (assembly GCF_024220515.1). Classification (GTDB taxonomy): domain Bacteria; phylum Cyanobacteriota; class Cyanobacteriia; order Cyanobacteriales; family Laspinemataceae; genus Laspinema. Next base: position 11,702 of record NZ_JAMXOT010000161.1, on the reverse strand, counting down.
GAGGAAGAAACAACTCCCGATGCAGCAACGGACGAAGCAACGACTCCAGAAGCAGCAACTCCAGAAACAGCAACTCCAGAAGCAGCTACTCCAGAAGCAACCACTCCAGAAACAGCAACTCCAGAAGCAGAAACGGACGAAGAAACGACCCGAAGGGAAGCTCGACTGGTGGTGATTGGTAACTCAGAATTTGCGATTGATGGGAACTTTCAATTGCAATTAAATGGAGATGTTTTCCTCAATTCTGTAAGCTGGTTAAGCAAGCAAAATGAGCAAACCCTGTCCATTCGTCCTAAAGCAGTTCTGAATCGTCGGATCTCGATGACTCCCCAACAAGCTAAACAGTTAGGGGGGGCTGCTGTGGGATTTTTACCCTTATTTGGATTGCTGACTGCCGCAATTTTGTGGTGGAAACGACGTTAGATCGCAAGAGTAAACGACAAAAAAGATGAAATTTCAACGGTCTACTTTACTGCTGTTATTCCTGGCAGTCAGCTTCACAGGTGCGGTTTACTTCTACGAGGTGAATGTCGTGCCATCCCAGGAAGCGGCCCAGGAAAATCAGAAGCAAATTTTTACCTTTCAAGAAGAGCAGGTAAAATCTTTTGTGCTGACAACAAAGGAAAGAACATTGCGCTTTCAACGGGGGGCGATCGCAGAAAGTAGAGAACCGGGCGAACCCCTCTGGATTATGGAAGTCATCGAAACTACACCTAATCCGGTGGAAACCCCAGAAACCACAGAAACCACAGAAACCACAGAAACTGCTCCCGCGACCCCTGCTATTCCCGCGACTTATCCTGCCAATGAAGCGTATGTGGCCTTTTTGTTGAATGAATTAGTCAGAGGAAAAAGCGAGCGGGTTTTAAGCGCCACCCCCCAACAAATTAGAGATTACGGGTTAGAAAACCCCCAGGCAACCATTGACATTACCCTCAGAACCGGAGAAACGTATCAATTGGTCGTAGGTAATCGTGACTTTACCGGCAGCAATCTGTACGCTCAAGTCGATCCCCGCCGAGGGAGTCTCATTGCTCAACCTGTGTTATTACTCTCAACCAACTTAGAAAATGCAGTCGATCGCCCTCTAGAAGAATGGATTCAAACTCCCGAAGAAAGTATCGAACAAAATCGGATTGTTCCTGAACCTTTACCCCAAGAAGGAGAGAATCAGCAACCCCCCATTCCCGACCCTTCCCAAGAACCAGAACCCATAGAACCCGAATAAAACTCCCGCCACCTCCGGTAAAAACCCGCAGGCTCAAGCCTGGAGGCTCACAGGACAAAGCCCGCCTGCGCGGGCTGAAGAGTAAAAACGACTTTTGAACTCCGGATTTGGTATTATCCCCTCTTGTCCCCTCCCCTTGGCAAGGGGAGGGTTAGGGTGGGGTCCCTCCGCTGATAATGCGTCAATCCTATTTCACGTTACTCCAATATTCAGAGTGTATTAACCAATGACCAGTCCAACTGCAACCTTACTCGTTTCTTGTCCCGATCGCCGGGGATTAGTGGCGACGATCGCCAATTTTATTTATTCCCATAATGGGAATATTATTCATGCGGATCATCATACAGATTTTGCCGCTGGATTATTTTTGACCCGAATTGAGTGGCAACTGGATGGGTTTGATTTACCCCGGGAGGCGATCGCCTCTACCTTCAAAGAAACCATTGCCGACCCCCTCGATGCCAATTGGCAACTGCATTTTTCCGACACCATCCCGCGTCTCTCCATTTGGGTGAGTCGGCAAGATCATTGCTTACTCGATTTGCTGTGGCGGCAAAAGGCGAAAGAATTTCATTCTTCCATTCCCTTAATTATCAGCAACCATCCGGACCTCGAAGAAATTGCTCAACAATTTGGGGCCGATTTCCACTGTCTTCCCATTACCAAAGACAACAAAATTAGCCAAGAAGCCAAACAAATTGAACTCCTTAAACAGTATAACATTGATGTAGTAGTTTTGGCCAAATATATGCAGGTACTCACCGGAGATTTTGTCCAAAAATTTCCGACGGTGATTAATATTCACCATTCATTTTTGCCTGCTTTTGCGGGAGCAAAACCTTATCATCAAGCCTATAAACGGGGGGTTAAAATTATTGGTGCAACGGCACATTATGTCACCGCAGACCTTGATGCAGGGCCAATTATTGAGCAAGATGTGGTCCGAGTCAGCCATCGAGATGAGGTGACGGATTTAATTAGAAAAGGCAAAGATTTAGAACGGATGGTGTTAGCGAGGGCGGTGCGTCTGCATTTGCAAAATCGAGTTCTGGTTTATGGCGATCGCACCGTCGTCTTTGGATAAAGCTAGGGCGTTGGTACAACAGAGGTTAGAAACCGGGTTTCTTCTAAAAAGTTCGGTAACTTGCCAAAAATCAAGGCAAGAAACCCGGTTTCTGGTCCTAACAACAACAGATAAAAAACCGGGTTGCTTAATAAAACAAAACTGACGCTTATCTTGAATTTTCAACCGAAATGTAGAGGCGATTCGCGAATCGCCTCTACATTTACGGGTAATAACTAGGAAATTATATGGGGGTCAAGCCTGATTGAAAATTGTTGCTATTCGTTCTTTATTTTATGCTGCTATTAATTTTATATCTCAGGGTATAATGCTGAAGCGCTTTGACCCACAACCATCCGAAAAAACATCCGATAAAATAATAGGGAAAATCCGACCAAATAAAGGTTGTCCCTAATACCAATCGTCCCGGCAATGTGGCGCGAATGGCTTGTAAGAAGGGGGGATGCCAAAGTTGGAGGAATTCTAAAATACAAGTAGTCATTAAAACAGCGATTGCCGCCCATTTTGCAGAAACTTTTGGCCAAATTAAAACTACAAGCAGAATCCAAAATATTTCGTAGGGAATCCCGCCAAATGAATTATTTAACCAGGATTGACCCGGACCGCGATAAAATTTGGTAAACAAACCGAAGGGGACGAGTATTGCTATACTGATGAATAAAGCAAGGCGATATTGAAAAATGCGATGATGGGGGGAAAGTGGAGAAGTCATGGCGGAGCAATGGTCCAATATCTGGATACCTGACTCTAATATAGCGAGTCTCAATTATTTCGGCAAGTCTTTAGGAGTGATAGCGTCTGATATTCCTTTCTCCGTTTTTTAACTAATTATTGGCTTTAAAATTTAATTTTTGATAGAAACAACTTAAATTATGACTTATTTTAGTGGATTGCAAGAATTTATCGCCTCCTGGGACGATCGCTTTGTCGAAGAAAATTCCGCCGAAACCTTTCGGGAAAGTCCCCTCGGCAATATCAACACCGATGGGACTGCCGCTTGTGCGGATTCCCCAATTTTATCTAAATACCATCGCAAGTTTAAAAAATCTATCGAACCCGGTGTCCGAGATTTAACCATTGCCTTAATTCTCAAATTAAACTGCATCACCTATTCCAGTTGTCAAGGGCATTTGTCCACCTCAAAATCACAGATGCGCCCTCGATATGTGGGTATTCTTCCCCGGGATTTGCCTGAATATCATTCCTTATTTGAACAGCTAAAAACTGTGGCCGATTTGACCAATGCTAGGTTACCCCAAAATCCCGTGCAAGTGGTCCTAACTCCCGATACCCTAGAATCAGAAACCTGCGTGATGCCTTGTTTTAATCTATTTTTTATCTCCAAATCTGCCAATGAAACACTCTATTTTCAAGAAGTTGAAGCCGTGTATCAAACCTTTTTAAACTTGCTGAATGAGCGCGTATAATACTAAATCCGGCTATAAAAAATCATTTTGATAGAGTAGCCCGCGCAGGCGGGCTTTGTCCGTATAGCCCCAGGCTTAAGCCTGCGGGTTTTTATAAACTTTGACAACCGATCGCCTATAATACGAAACAAACTAATTGGGGATAGCAGCCATGACAGAAATTTCTCGGCCCTTGAATGATAATGAACTCAAAGAGTGGCAGGTGCGACTCAATGAAGCTAACCGCCACAATATTTTTTGTCACTGTCGTAACTGTGGGGAAGAATGGGTTGATTCCTTTACTGATGTTCCTTGTAAATCCTGTGGCAGTCGCGATGTCGAGCATATTGCCTGTTGGCAGTTTCCCGATGGCTGAGTGAAGGGAGTATCCGGTTATTTTAGGACTTTATGCTGCCAAAGGGTTGATAAAATATGTCCTTGGGTAGAAGTTAACTCCCTGGAAATCAGCTAGGATTTATAAAAGTAGAAAAAGTTAGTTTGGGGTTTGATAACGGTAAAACTCAACTCCAAAACTGGCGGAGATTGATTTGCAATAAAAAAATCTCTCAAGCTTTGCTGATATTAAAGGGATAATTATGACTAAAAATAAACAAGAAAAATTGAAAAAAATGTCCCGCGAAGAGGGCAGCGTAGACGATTTGTCCCAAGCAGAAACTGAATCTTTGGGAACCGGAATAGCAAATCGCCCTGGCGCGAATATTGGAGGTCGGAGCATGGAAAATAAGATGAAGCAATACACCCATACCAGTCCCGAATTAACGGGTGGGGATGTGGATGCGGCATGGTCCGAAGCTCAGAATGTTGGGGATGAAGCAGTCGGGGGAACGGCACCAACTCCGGACCAAAATATTGTGGAGCAAATCGGTAAAGCAGCCGGAGTGGAACAGGACGATCGCCAACCGTTAGGCGTTCGCGACGAGTTGTCAGAACGAGATGAGGAACGCTGGGAATTAGACCCCCAGTCCTCTCCAGAATATGAAGTCCGGCGCGATAGTGTGGTAGGCGATCGCCTGGGTCAACTGTAGGAATTGCCTCAACCGTTTAATCTGAAATCACAGAATAGTTAGAAACCGGGTTTCTTCTTTCTCAATTTTGCTTCATTAGCAAACAATTGGGTAGAAACCCGGTTTCTTGTCTGGGTGAGGGGGAAGTCGGAATCCAGAATCCTCCTATCTACCTAATACGGAATCCGGTTGTCAAAGGTCTGTAAAAACCCGCACCCTGAAGGGTGGGGCTATACGGACGAAGCCCGCCTGCGCGGGCTAAAAGGGAAAACCGACTTTTACCAACCGGATTTGGTATAACCTCGACCAAATTTCCCTCTCCAGTCGGATTGGCATTTTCCGCCATTTTTTTTTAGACTCTAACCATTTCAGTGATTCCAACAACAGATTAAAATTCCCTAAATCTGCTATGACTCAGAGTAAACTGACGATCGCCTTTCCCCTCAGAAAGCCTCTATTTTCCGAATACCTTTCCGAGAATTCCCTGGTTCTTCCCAACGGGAAACGCTCTAAACCGGCGATTCGCAACAGCTTACACGCTTCTACCCTGGATGGGGTGTTTGCCACCTTTTTCTCCTGCGCCACTGGGGGGGTCTTGCTGAGTAATTTTTTGCTGGATCTCGGCGCGAGTAACGTGGAAATCGGATTCCTGGCAGCGATCCCGATGCTGATGAATTTTCTGCAACCTGTGGGGGCCTATCTCGGCGATCGCACCACGAGTCGTCACTGGTACACCCTCTCGATTTTCAGCATTTCCCGCCTGCTGTGGCTGTTTCTACTCCTGGGAATTGGCTGGTTTCTCGTGGATCCCCGGCAAGCTCATAATCTAATTCTGGGAACCCTGGCAGTCGTCGCCCTCACCCATATTTTAGGGGCGTTCGGGAGTCCCTCCTGGGTGAGTTGGATGGCGGCATTAGTCCCCGATCGCCTCCGGGGTCGTTACTTTGGACTCCGCAACAGTGCCGCCAATCTCACCAATTTGCTGGCAATGCCAATTTTGGGGGTAATCGTGTCCCAATGGAACGGGGGGACCATTGAAGGCTATGGGATTATCTTGTGTGTGGCGATCGCTGCTGGCATCATTAGCTTATGCTTCCAATTTTTGATGGCGGATGTTAACCCCCAAATTTGGGGTAGTGATAGCGGAAGTCTCCCCAATCCTGAACCCACTCCCCCACGGGCGATCGCCCTGCCGAGTTTCCTAAAAGATAAAAATTTCCGGATGTTTCTGCTGTATTTTGGCGGATGGATGTTTGCCGTCAACCTCAGCGCCCCCTTTTTCAACCTTTATTTACTCAAAGATTTAGACATTGATGTGAGTTGGGTGACCCTCTACAACAGCCTCGCTGCCGGTGCCAACTTGCTGATGCTGCCGATTTGGGGAAAATTAGCCGATCGCCTCGGAAATCGTCCCCTCTTACTCTTCGTCGGTATCCTCGTCGCCATCACCCCGCTACTCTGGTTGGCAACAGGAACCCACGGGGTGCTGTTATGGGTCGGATTGCCCCTGTTGCACCTAATTACCGGCGCAACTTGGGCGGCAGTGGATCTGTGTGGCAGCAATATCCAAATGGAAATTGCCCCCGCCAGACAGCCTTCCAGTTATTTTGCGATCGCTGCTGCCGTTAGCGGATTAGCCGGTGCCCTCGGCACCACCCTAGGCGGATTTATCGCCACCCAATCTGCCTTTGGCGGATTCGTCGGCTTATTTGCCTTATCCGCGCTCTTGCGACTGTTAGCCCTGCTTCCCTTGCTGTTCCTCCAAGAACCGCGCAGCCAAAGCCTCCGCCAGATACTTGACAACCTTGCAAATTTTTGGTTTAAGCCCCGGTTAAATTCTCATTCATAACGGGCATAATAAAAAAGTATCGGCTATTACATTCAGGACGGCCCAGCTTTACCCGAGAGCAAATCCGGGTATAAAAAGTCGTTTTTCTCTCGAAGCAAAGCGCAGGCAGGCTTTGTCCGTATAGCCCCACCCTTGAGGGTGCCGGTTTTTATAGACTTTGAAAACCGGATTCCGTATGAGAGCAGGATTTATGTCAAAACTTTATCGGCTTTTGTGCCAGTGGGCGATCGTCCTGCTCCTGGTTTTCAGCATCACCGCCTGCGGCAGTTCCCCCAGTGAAAATATCACCACCCTCACCCTCAGTGGGTGGCAAAGTAGTCCCGTAGAAAAACAGCTTCTCGAACAGCTACTCCGGGATTTTGAAGCCACCCACCCTCATATTAAAGTCCGGTATGAAGTGATTACGGATCAGTATTCTGATGTCATCAAAACCCGATTAATTGGGGATGCGGCTCCGGATATCTTTTATTTAGATACCCTAGAAGCACCCTTACTAATGCATCGAGGCGTATTAGAACCCCTGAACCGCTATATCACCCCAGAATTTGACCTCAAAGATTTTCAACCGGCGATGCTCAATGCCTTCAAATATGAGGGCAAAATCTACGGATTACCCAAAGATTTCTCCACCCTAGCGCTCTATTACAATACCGAATTTTTCCAGGAAGCGGGGTTAAGTGAACCGCCCAAAACTTGGGCGCAATTACAGGAGTATTCTGAAAAATTAACCGTCAGGCGCAATCGCGATCGCCGGATTCAACGCTATGGCTATGGCATGGTTCCCGAATTAACCCGTCAAGCCTTTGTAATTCATGCCTTTGGCGGGCAATTTGTCGATCGCAAAGGCTTCGCAGCATTTGCTCAACCCAAAGCCTTAAAAGGACTCGCCCCGGTTATCGAACAATATCAACAAGCGCGCACCGCAGGCATCCCCTCCGATACCGGCGCAAGTAACGTCAGTGAAATGTTTGGACAGGGAAAAGCCGCGATGGTTCTTGATGGCAATTGGGCTATTCCTTACCTGCAAGAAACCTTTCCTCGGATTTCTTTTGCCATTGCTCCCGTCCCTACCATTAACGGCAAAAAAGGGACAATGGCATTTACGGTTGCTTATGTCATGAATAAACAATCCACCCACAAAGAGGAAGCCTGGGAATTGATTTCTTATTTAACCGGAAAAGAAGGCATGAAGGCATGGGCGAGTGGGGGATTAATTTTACCTACCCGCAAATCAGTTTTGGCCGAATTTGGCTATCTCAATAATCCGCTTTATGCGCCCTTTGTCGCCGGTGCTGACTATGCTACTCTCTGGCAAGCGGGAGAAAATTTGTCCCTGATTAACCAGAATTTTAATAATCAGTTTCTCAGTGCTTTATTAGGGGAACAATCTTTAGCAGAGGCGATGAAAAAAGCCCAAGCGACTGCCAATCAGGAGATTAAAGCGAGTTTGTATTGATATTAAATCCGGGATTATTTGGTGAAAACCCGCACCCTAAAGGGTGGGGCTATACGGACGTTAGCGGAGCCATGCCCGATAGGGCTATAGCCCGCCTGCGCGGGCTAAGAGATAAGAAACAGAGAATGAAGGAGTGGGAGCATCTTGCTTCCTACGGCTATTAGGGAGCAAGATGCTCCCACTCCTTTGAAACAGTTGAAACAGTTGAAACAGTTTCAAATTGATTGAGACGTACTATTATGACCCGTACCCCACTCATTTCTATGCCAGCTTCTTCTTTGAATCCAGAGGTTTCTCGGTCTAAAAAACCTCGAAATTTTCGCTTTTCCTCTTCCCTATCCGGTTATCTGTTTATGACCCCGGCTTTAATGATTTTAGGGGTGTTTTTAGGGTTGCCGATTTTGTATGCGATTTTCCTCTCATTTCACAAAGTTGAGATTTTAGGAGAAATGAGCTATCGGTTTGTTCACCTGCGGAATTTCACCCGATTGGTGGATGATGGACGGGTGTGGATTGCCCTTAAAAATACGGCTGAATATGTGGCGATCGTCGTTCCCATCCAGACGTTCATTGCCTTGATGTTAGCTTTGGTTCTCAATGCCCAAATTCGCGGAAAAAACCTGTTTCGGGTGGTGTTTTTCCTGCCGACGATTACTTCATCAGCGGTGTTAACCCTGATTTTTATGTGGATTTACAATGCCGATGGACTACTCAATCATTTTTTAGAGGGGTTTGGTTTACCCACTTACAATTGGTTGGGAGACCCAAATATTGCCCTGAAATCGATTATGATTATGAATATTTGGGCCAGTGCTCCTTTTTTCATGGTGATTTATTTGGCAGCGTTGCAGGATATTCCGGAGTCTCTCTATGAAGCGGCCAAAATTGATGGGGCGAATGGTTGCGATCGCTTTGTGAATATTACCTTGCCTTTACTCAAACCTGTGACCTTTTTTATCATTGTCATGGGCATTATTGGGACGTTTCAACTGTTTGACCAATCCTATATTTTTTCGGGAGGGTCCGGCGGCCCCAATAATTCTACTTTGACGGTGGTGTTGTTGATTTATCAGTATGCGTTTAAGAGTTTAGAGATGGGATATGCTGCTGCCTTAGCCCTCTTATTAGCAACGGCGATCGTCTTAGCGACCCTGGTGCAACGGTATCTGTTTAAAGAAGATGTCCCTCAGTAATTGTCATCACAGGAGACTCACGGAAAATGAAGCGAATTTCTGGATTAAAAGCGCTGCTGTATGGATTCTTAATTCTGTATGCGATCGTTACCTTTATTCCCTTTGCTTGGGCAATGTCCGCCTCCTTTAAACCCTTAGCAGAAATTGTCGAAGGGGGCATGAATTTTATTCCCCAGAATTTCACCCTAGAGAACTACCAAGCCATCTTTACCCGAGAACGCCTATTTGGGCGATGGTTGTTCAATAGTGCCTTTGTAGCAGTGTGCGTGACGGGGTTTAATATTGTCTTTAATTCAATGGCAGGCTATGCCCTAGCCCGGATTCCCTTTCGGGGAAATCGGATTGTGTTTGGGATGATTTTAGCCGTGTTAATGATTCCGGGACAAATCACGTTAATTCCCACATTTTTAATTTTAAAATCTTTGGGATGGTTGAATACTTACCAAGGGTTAATTGTCCCCAGTATGGTCAATGCAACGTTTATTTTTATGATGCGTCAGTTCTTTGTAAATTTCCCGAAGGAACTGGAGGAAGCGGCGGCATTAGATGGCTTAAATCGATGGCAAACCTTTTGGAAAGTGGTGATGCCGTTAGCAAAACCGGCTTTAGCTGCTCAAGCTATTTTTATTTTTATGGGAAGCTGGAATAATTTTTTCATGCCGTTAATTGTGGTATCGAGTCAGGATATGTTTACCTTACCGTTGGGGTTAAATACGTTTAAGGGTCAATATATCAGTTATTGGAACTATATCATGGCCGCTTCGATGGTATTTACGTTACCCGCTTTAGCGATTTATGCGTTTTTTAATCGCTATTTTGTACAAGGGGTCACATTTACGGGGAATAAGGGGTGATGTGAGGCGATCGCCTCAAAAGAAGGAGGCATACTTTTCCCTGGAAAATAGGGGCTTCCTGTTGTGGTCCGCGCCAGTTGTGTTTAGGATTCAGGGTGGGAATGAGTTGCTAGGAGTACGTTCAGGCTCAGAAGATGTCATCGCCACAAGGGTTTTTTTCTATAACACCAGGAAGGGATTACAATGATTAATGGCTCACCGACGCCGGTTGTTGAGAATGGTCAGTTTAAAACTCCGTTACCGCCAAGTCGTTCATCCAGTTTGGTGACGAGTGTGAGGGTATTGACTAGCGGTGTATAATCGCACAATAATGAAGGACATAACCGCTTGCTTGACAGTCAAATTAATGCGATCGCCAAGATAAGCGTTGGATCCACACACCTTAGTTAGTTGAATAGAGGTTAGGATGGATATAAATTTAGAAAATTATTTTCAACTTGATTTAAAAAGTCGCCAAAATTTGACATTAGAGATTTTGAGTCTTTTAGAGCAAGATTTTGAATTATTAGAAATGCCCAGTCATAATAATTTATTGCCAACTTTCATAAATTCTAAAACTGGCTTAATCTTTAAATACATTTTTGGGGGTACATTTAACATGGGTTTTAGCGAAGAGGAAGAAAGACAAGCCAAAAATATATGCAATCCAATTCCTGCCAACCTCAATGAAATGCGCCCGGTTACTCCTGTTACAGTTAAATCTTTTTTAATATCAATTCATCCTATATTAAATAATTTATATTGGAAATTATTTAATATAAAAAGAACAAAAAAGGATTTTACCTATTATCCGGCATACTTGACTAGAGAACAGGCAAAAAAATTACTGGCAGACATTGGCTTTCGGTTACCATACGAACAAGAATGGGAATATGTTTGTCGAGCCACCACAAAAACATTATTTAATTTTGGGGATAAATTAATAGAAGACCAATATTTGTTTCCATTGTTGAATAATAATTTCTATGATTTAACAAAATTAACCCCAAATCTGTTTGGCTTATATGGAATATTTACTGGAGAATGGTGTGAGGATGAATATCGATTTAGTTATGAGAAAAATTCTCCAAAAGAACAGGGAAGCTATGTTGTTAGAGGAGGAGGGTCTATTTTTTGGCCTTGGCAAGATGAGGAGTGGGTTTGGTGTATGTCTGCAATGAGAATGCCGTCAAAAGATCTTATAGATGGTACGTGTGGGGTAAGGTTAGTCTTTGATATAAATTTTTAAATTAGGTAGGTCAAAATCTTACCGACACCCAAGGAAGTACCAACCGCCAAACCTACACCATAGAAGTCGGTTCAGATGCCATTAACCACCCACCCGTCATTACCTCCACCGCCAAATATTTCGCCGCCACTGGTGTCCCTTACCGCTATCAAATTGAAGCAACCGATACAGATAATGATGCTTTAATCTATCAACCCATCTCCGTTCCCAATGGGATGACTTTGGATGTCAATACTGGCGAACTGCGTTGGGATTCTCCCACTTTTGGCACTCATCAAGTTGTCGTTGGCGTTAACGATGGTTCCTTGGGTGCAGCACAAGGATTTACCTTAACGGTTCAAAACGATTTACCTCCCGTCTTTAATACAAACGAACCGCC